>NZ_DATFIP010000030.1:0-86685 GCF_035270045.1 Salibaculum sp. | reverse complement strand
GTCTGAAACCTGCATCTGGCTGCGATCAATCTCGCGGTCGGTGGCAATGTCAGTCATGTCAGGTTCCCTTAACGATGCTCACGCTGGAGCTTCTTCTCCAGGTAGATGGAATAGCGGCTCATGCTGTAGCAGAAGATGAAGGCCTCGCAGAAGTCGTTGCCCTGTCGCTTCGCCGAGGCGGGGCGCCAGACGCTGCGGCCCGAATGCGCCAGAAGACGATATGGGACGCGGCGCACGGCCTGCAGAGCGCCCGGCGCGTCGTCAACCTTTCAGGTCTGGACAGTCGCATCATGGCACCCTTGCTGATCCGGTCTTCGCCCGGTCCCTTGGCACTTCGGACCCTGCACCATGAACCGTCATCGTCGCGCCCTCGACCACCGGGACGCCGCGCAAGATGACGGTTTCGGGCCAGCCGGTCACCTCGAACCCTTCGTAAGGGCTGTAATCGGCCGCATCGTGCAGCCCGGCGTGGCGGATCGTCCTGCAAATCTGCGGATCCCAGATGGTTATGTCAGCATCAGAGCCGACGGCGATGGTGCCTTTCCGTGGATACATGTCATAGGTGCGGGCATGGTTCGTCGAAGTCAGCGCCACGAACCGTGTCAGGTCGATGCGTCCCTTCATGACGCCCTCGGAAAACAGGATGGGCAAGCGTGTTTCGATCCCGGGTATTCCGTTCGGGATGTGCCGGAAGCTGCGCCGCCCGGCGGGATTGAGTTTGCCGTGATCGTCCTCGTAGCGGAAGGGGCAATGGTCGGATGAGAAGAGATCGAACAGGCCGGTCTGAATGCCGCGCCAGCAATTCTGCTGCTCCTGCGTGTCGCGTGGAGGAGGAGAGCATACGAACTTGGCCCCTTCCCAGTTGTCCCGTGAAAGGTCGTCGGCCTCGAGCACAAGATACTGGGGGCAGGTTTCTGCGGTGATGTTGACCCCACGTGAGCGGGCGCGGGCGATTTCGTCGATTGAGGCACCGTTGGAGACGTGGACGATCACGATGGGAACGTCGACGACCTCGGCAAGTGTAAGCGCGCGGTGCGTTGCCTCCCGTTCGGCGGCCACCGGCCGCGTGGTGGCGTGGGCGCGTGGCTCAACGTTTCCTGCGTCTGCCGCGCGGTCCGCGAGGAACGCGATGACATCCTCGTTCTCGCAATGCACCATGACCTTTGCGCCATGACGCCTTGCCACGTCCATCGTGGCGAGGATGCCTGCATCGTCCATGCGCATGGCTTCATATGTCATGAAGACCTTTACCGACCGCTGGCCTTCCTCGATCAAGGCCGGCAGTTCCTGGCCGAGCACCTGTGGCGTCGGATCGGTGACGATCATGTGAAAGCCGAAGTCGACATGCGAGCCTTCGGCCTTTTTCCGGTAGTCGCGGAACGCGGCAGCGAGCGACTGCCCGCGTTCCTGCAAGCAGAAGGGCATTACCGTCGTGTTTCCGCCGAACGCCGCGGCTCGCGTGGCGCTGTTGAAATCGTCGGCCATAACGACGCCTGGTCCGGACGGCTGAGCGATATGGACGTGGCTGTCGATGCCGCCGGGCAGGACATACCGCCCCGCCGCGTCGATCACGCGCCTCGCGTCGCCCATGTCGCCGCCGATCTGCGCGATCCGGCCGTCGCGGATACCGATATCCGCCTCGAAAACGTCCGCAGCGGTTGCGACTGTCCCGTTGGCGATAACGAGGTCGTAGGACATTCAAATTCCTTTCAGGCGTTGATCAGGTCGAGGTCGAGATCGCCTCGGTCCCGGCACCGATAGGCCAGCCCGATCGCCAGCGTCTGGACGAGGCTCATCACACCGGTGAGCGAGCGAAAGCCATGCAGCTCGGCGTCGTCCACGGTGAGCACTTCTGCCGCACCCTCCGTGATCGGGCTTACGGGTGAATCCGTGATGGCGATCACCTCGTGGCCGGCAGCCCGCGCTAAAGCAGTCGCGTCGATTGTGGCCTGCGCATATGGGGGGAAGCTGAAAGAGATCAGAAGGTCACCCGACTGCATGACGGCGACCTGATCCGAGACAAGGCTGCCCATGCCGGTGATCTGGATCGCCTGCACCCGGGCCCGACGCAGTGCGTATGCAAAGTACGACGCGACCGGGAACGATCGGTCCAGTCCGATCAGGTGCACGGTTCTGGCCGCCGTGATCCGGTCGATGGCCGCATCGAGCGGGAGCTCGTCCAGACGGCCACCCAGATGCGCGAGGGTTGCACTGTTCGCCCGGCAGAACGATTGTCCTATCGCGCGCATGTCGGCGGGGTCGTGAACGACCTCGTCACCCTGGCTGTGGGAAATCCTCTCCGATAGCGACACCGGATAGACCTCGTGCAGTGGCGCGCGGAACAGCTTCTGCATGTCCGAAAAACCCACGAACCCCATGGCCTTTGCCAGTCGGACGAAAATGGATGGCGTGAACTTTGATTTGCGGGTCATCACCGACAGGGTTTCCAGTGCGACAATGCGCTGGTTGTCGAGCACCCAGGCGCCGGCCTCCAGCATCCGGTTCGTGAAAAGGTGCCGTTCGTTCAGGAGGCGCGCACGGAACGCATCAACACTTTGCGGTTTTTCGGTCTTGTCGGGATCTGTACGCGTGTCAGACATCGGCCCGCGCTCCTGAGCGTAAAGTGAGGGTAAACATGACTTGAAGGTGCCGCCGTTTCAATGGACAAGGATATAGGGGCAGGGTTATCCGACTGTTGTCGTCGATGCGCGCGGGAACTGCCCGTCCGGCTTGCCCTCTGCTTTTCCCCCTCCTTGTCAGTGAATACGATGCAGGCAGCCGCTGTCGTGAAGCTCTCGTTAAGCTGCTTTTTCCCGCAGGCTTTCGAACTGCTCGATGAGCCGGTCCATTTCCTCGATCGAGTTGTAATGCACCGCTGACACCCGGATGACGCCGTCCGGATCGCCGAGGTCGAGCGCCTGAACCAGGCGCTTTGAATGGAAATCGCCGAAGCGAATGCCGATCCCGGAAGTGTCCACCGATTCCACGGTCTCGCGCGAGGACTGACCCGCGATCACAAAGGATATCGTCGGCACCCGCGCGTCGCGATCGGACGAGGGGTCGCCAACAATCGTCACGTCTTCGCGGCTGCGCAGATAGGCCAGCAGCCGCTCGGACAGTTCGGCCTCGTAATCGGCGATCATGTCGAAGGCGGCCTCTACGGCGGCGCGGCCCTTGGCGTTGATGCCGTGGGCGGCAGCAAGGCCTTCCAGGTATTCGATCACGCCGACGCAGGAATGGGCGAGTTCATAGTTGGGGTTGCCCGGCTCCAGCTTGTTGGGGACCCGGTCCTCGCCATAGAAGTAGTGATTGATGTTGCCGGCCTTGTGACGCAGCAGATCGAACTTCCCGTAGAGCGCGGCATGGTGCGGCCCGTAGGTCTTGTAGACAGAGAAGCCGTAGAAATCGGCATCTAGCGCCTTGACGTCGATGGCGCGGTGGGGGGCAAAGGCCACCCCGTCGACGCAGACCATCGCGCCGTGATCGTGAACCAGATCGGCGATGGCGCGCACATCGTTGATGCTGCCGAAGATGTTCGAGCAATGGGTCATGGCAACCAGACGTGTCCGGGGCCCCAGAAGCGGCGCCAGACTATCTGGTCCAGGCTTGTGCTCGCCCTCGGGCAGTTCCCAAGTTTTCACCACGATTCCACGCTGCTCCAGGAGTCGCCACGGTCCGATGTTCGCTTCATGATCGAAGTTCGAGACGATGATCTCGTCGCCCGGCTCCCAGTGCTGCACCAGCGCTTGTGCGAGCTGGCCGAACAGCTGCGTTGCCGTTGCGCCCATCACGACCTCCTCGGCGCGATCGGCGTTCAGCAACCTGGCCAGCGCTGCCCGGCCTTCAGCCACCTTCCTGGCGGCGCTGACCGACGCGCCGTAGGTCGCGCCGAGCTGAACGTTCGCGGACAACATGAAATCGTTGATCCGGTCGATGACCGGTTTGGCGACCTGAGAGCCCCCGGCATTGTCGAGGAATACGACATCGTCGGTCAGGGCCGGGAATTGCCGGCGGACATAATTGAGGTCGAGTTGGGACATGGGCGCCTCCTCCAACTTTGTTCAAACCCAAGATGAAACAAAATTTTTGGTCAGGTCAATCTTAAAAAAAACTTTTCATTCTGTCGGGAACCGTGCAACCGTTCCATCGGCGGGCACCGGGAATCGACCGGTGCCTGGCCAAACAGGGGGTTGCGCGAGCCCTGCGGGGTTTGTGCACAAATGAGGGAAGTCTGGTGAAACAGATTGGCACATGGCTGATGATGCGGCTTGCACGATCAATGCCGGCCTGCCGAAAGCCTGATGACAGCAAGCCTGTCAAAAGGGGGCGGGTCGCCGTGGACAGGCTTGCTGGCCTCAGGGGCCGTGGATCACAAGTTGGCGGTGCCGACATCATCAACCGCCCGATGTGGCGTGGCATCCTTTGCCCGTTGACCATCATGGGGCGGTTGGCAGCTATCATCCGGCAGCGAAAACGACAGTCGCCGGGCAAAAACGTAACCCAGGTTTCGTTCGGAAGTTTCAGTTCCCCCGCACTTCACCCAATCCATGCCTAGGAGGCACATATGTTCAAACGACTTCTAAAAAACGCTCCCGTGATGGGTGCAGCCGTACTTTTCACGGCATTCTCCGTCGGTACCGCTCAGGCGCAGGACGCCGACCGCCCGGTTGTACGCGTTGCCAGCAACGTCAACATCCCGCTGCGCATTTTCCGGGCGGGTGACGAGATCCGGGGTTACGAATACGAGGTTTACAAGGAGGCGCTTGAACGTGCCGGCTACGAGGTTGAAGTCACCGATGTCGCGTTCAGCGGACTGTTCTCGGGTCTGCAAGCCGAACAGTGGGACGTCGTCGCTTCCAACGTGTTCATCACCCCGGAACGTCATGCCGAAATGGACCACAGCGAGCCCTATCTCGCCGCCTTCGATGCGTTGATGGTTCGAGAGGATGATAACATCCAGAGCCTTGCCGATCTCGAGGGCAGTGTCGTCGGCACTGAGACCGGCACCACCCAGGCCGCTTACGCGGAGGCGCTCAATGAGGCGCACGGACCCTTCGAGATCCGGGCCTACGAAGACATCGAGACCCAGTTGCTGGATCTTGAAGTTGGTCGGATCGATGGGCTTACACTCGGCTACCCGACCGCCCGGGTATACATCGAGGAGCGCGGTCTTTTCGAGGTGATCGACAATAGCAACGCGAGCTTCATGATCGGCGCCTTCTTCCGCAAGGACGATCCGCTCCGCGACGAGTTCGACGAGGCACTTCGCACGATGAAGGAAGACGGAACGACCGCAGAGCTGTTCGAGGAGTATTTCGGCGACGCTCCGGAAGACGACTCTCCCGTCGTGCGCGCGTTCGACGAGCCGTACGTTCCTTCGGAGTGATTTCGCGCGCTTCCTGGCGCTTGAGCGACTTCAGCGCCCGCATGACGGCCGTAACACGCCAACGTGCGGGCGCACCACGCTGCACCACAACATTCAGGCCAGATGCTCAGCATGACCGACCTTCGAACGACTATTGACGACTGGCGCAAGCGCTGGGCTTACCAGCCCTGGTTCCGCCGCTACGAGTGGCTGGCAATCGGGTTCTTCGCCTGGATCGCCGTAGCGCTCCTGTTCCTGCCACCGTTCGGCAAGCCGGCTCCGCTCGCTGCAGCAGGCGTGATAGTCTGGTACCTGTTGGGCTTCGCGATGGCGGGTGTCTTGCTGAGCGACCGTGAAAAGCCGATCCTCCTCAAGCGTGCGACGAGCCTGAGTGTGATCGTTCTGTTCTTCTGGTTGTTCTATCGCTACAGCGGCACGCGCTGGGATCGTGTGCAGGAACAGTTTTTCGACTTTTCGCGCATGGATGGCGTTTGGGAGCTATATGCCCAGGGCCTGCTTGTGACCCTTCAAGTATCAATCGTTGCCGCGTTTCTGTCGATCGTATTTGGCCTGACATTCGGGATTCTACGTACGCTCGGCAATCCGGTCCTCGATCTGTTCCTGGGGTTGCACGTCGACATATTTCGCGCCTTGCCACTGATTGTCAGCATGGTCCTGATTTTTTACGCCTTGCCCTTCCTGGGAATTCGGTTGCCTGCTTTTTGGGCCGCGGTGCTGGCCCTGGTGCTGATGAACAGTGCTTACCAGACCGAGATCTTTCGCGCAGGCATCGAGAGCGTCCCGCGTGGTCAGGTAGACGCGGCGCGCTCGCTGGGCTTGGGACCGGTCGCGACCTTGCGTCATGTCGTGCTGCCGCAGGCATTCAAGATCGTTATCCCCCCGCTGACCAACAACCTGGTCAGCCTCGTAAAGGATACAGCCGTCGCCTACGTCATCACCGTGCCGGAGCTGCTCACCAACGCACAGCAGGCAGTCACCTGGAAACGGACACCCACACCGCTCGTGATGTCGATGTTCGTTTACCTTGCCACGCTGATCCCGCTTATCCACCTGACACGTCGCCTGGAGCGTCGCATGGATGCATGGAATACCCGATGAACGCCCAATCAAAAGACACGTCCGTGCCGATGATCGAAGCGCGCGGCATCCACAAGTACTTTGGCGGCATGCATGTCCTGCGCGGCATTGACGCCAGCATTGCCCATGGCGAGGTTGCCGCGCTCATGGGGAGCTCAGGAAGCGGGAAGAGCACGTTCCTGCGGTGTCTGAACCGGATCGAGGAGCCCAGCGACGGCGAAGTGCTGATCGACGGAAGCAGCATAACAAACTTGCGAACCGACGTGAATCGCATCCGTGCCGAGATCGGTATGGTCTTCCAAGATTACAACCTGTTCCCACATATGACAGCTCTTGAAAATGTCGCGCTCGGACCGATCCATGTTCGCCGGCTCGAGCGGAGCGAAGCCCAAGACGTTGCGGCCACTTCGCTCGAAAAGGTTGGCCTTGCTGATCACACCGCCAAGTACCCGCAACAGCTGTCCGGCGGGCAGCAACAGCGTGTCGCAATTGCACGGTCATTGGCGATGCAACCGAAGGCGATCCTGTTCGACGAACCCACCTCGGCGCTTGACCCCGAAATGGTGAACGAGGTTCTGGACGTGATGCGGACCCTCGCTGCGGAGGGGATGACAATGGTCGTCATAAGTCATGAGATCGGCTTTCTGCGCAAGGCAGCCGATCAACTGATCATGATTGACGCCGGCGTGGTCGTCGAACGGGGGCCGACCGCGCGCGTACTCGAAGATCCCGAGCATGAACGTACCCGAGAATTCTTGAAGGCACTCAGATGACTTACTCGCTGACAAAGTCCCGGCCGATCCCGCTCGCATTGATGTTTCTGGTCGGCCTCGTCTACTTGTTTGCGGCCCCTGCGACGGCTGGCGCTGGCGTGGTGTTGGATGTCGTCGCGACGGTCGCCGTTTTCGCCGTCTTTCTTTTCCTCTTCGTCCCCGTCCAGATGGATAACGGCGTGCCCCTCTGGGTGCAGAACATCTCGGCTCTGGCGCTGCTGGTGCTTCTGACGGCCACCTTTTTCCGCTGGGCTGACGGCGACTGGGGGCGCCTGGGCTACTTGTTCTTCAATGTCGAAGTGATGAGCCGCCCTGGCGCGATGGCCCGGATGCTGAGCGGCCTCTGGATCGCCATTCAGGTGTTCCTGTTCTCTCTGGTGTTGGCCACGCTGTTGGGCATGTTCATGGCGATCGTGCGAAGTATCGTGAACGATGCATTGCTCAATTTCTTCATCGACAGGTACGTTGATATCTTCCGCGCCGTGCCGCCGATCGTGCTGCTTCTGGTCACCTATTCGGCGCTGCCTTACTCGGGGATCGTGCTCTCGCCGTTCGCGACCGGTGTGGTGGCGCTCACTCTGATCGAGGCAGCTTACCTCACCGAGGTGTTCCGGTCCGGCATCGAGGCGATCCATCGCAACCAGGTGCAAAGCGCTCGCAGTATCGGGCTGACTGCGTGGCAGGCAATGCGCTTGGTGGTGCTTCCGCAATCGGTTCGGATCGTGCTGCCAGACTATTCCAACCGCCTGATCGGCTTGATGAAGCGAACGGCGGAAACCTCGGTCATCGCGATTGCCGAAATCCTCAAGGTTGCCCAGGATCTGCAGTCGCAGTTCGTGAATGCCACTCCGTTGGTGGTGGGCGCACTGCTTTACATGGTGGTCTTGTTCCCGATGACGCGGATCGTCTCACGGATTGAGAAGAGCCGGTCGCGCTCCTGAGTCGTGCCAGGTGCGGCCGGCGTGCATGAACCGACCGAAGCCCGCATCAATCGTGACTGTTTCGTCTGGCGCGCGGATCGGTCCAGCAATGCGGTTCTGACCCGTCCGGGGTTTTCCGGAGGCTCCAGATCGACGAAGGATTGGAGTCATGGAAAAGGACAACAGGGCGAACCGCTATTCTAATCAGACACGCGCGAGGGCCGTGGGGATGGTGCTCGACAATCTGGGCAACCACGAGAGCCCGCCGGCCGCGATCAGGGCGATTGCGCCGAAGATCGGCTGCGGTCGTGACCTGTTTCCCATAGAGTCCGCGGTTCTTAATTCGCTCTGTTCGGTTTCTGGTCCTCGACTGACCCTTGGTGATACTCCCACGGGTTCTCGATCATATTAGGGGAGAGGCGGAGCGACGGCAGGCGCAAGATCGCAGGGCCGTGCAATCCTTCGGCGCCGGAGCCGCACCTGAACGGCGTCTTACAGGGCCGAAGCCGTGCACCACGCAGCGCAACGCATGATGGGTTCAAGGGCAAAAACGTCAGATTGTTGCGCATTGCGTTGCACGAAGTGTCTAGGCCACCGAGTTATATCACTCTACTTTCCGTCCTCGGGTGCAATTCAGCAAATTGCGGCATCGTCGGGCCGTCGTGTGCTTGGGGCTTAGGTTGGCTCGTTGTGGCAGGTTGAGTGACAGGTTGACAAAAATGCCGGGGCGGGCAGGTTGTCGGTTCATCTCAACCCGGGAAATTGCATCTTGTCCTCTTCGCCGAAACTCGATGGTTACGACCGGGCGATCCTGCGCCAGCTGCAGCGCGAGGGCCGCATGACCAAGGTCGCTCTGGCCGAGGCGGTAAACCTCTCGCCCACGCCGGCGCACGACCGTATGAAAAAGCTCGAGAAGGCCGGTCTCATCATCGGCTATCGCGCCGATGTCGATCTTCGCCGCATCGCGCCGATGACCGAGGTCCTGGTCCAGGTGACTCTGTCAAACCACCGGGCCGAGGATTTTCGCCGCTTCGAGGCCGCGCTGGAGGACCGCCCCGAGATCTGCACCTGCTGGGCGCTGGGCGGCGGAGTGGACTACATGCTGCGCCTCGTGGTGGCGGACGTGGACGCCTACCAGCGGCTGATGGACGCCCTGCTGGACGACGGCGTCGGGATCGACCGCTATTTCGGCTACATCGTCACGAAACCCGTGATCGACCGGCCCGCACGCATCCCTGACTGATCCGGGACATCGTCTGGAAACCGGCGCTTGTCCCGGCAGATCTTCGGATCCGGGCGCCGAACTCGGACGGTTTCTCTTGCCCGGACAGGCTAGAATGCCGGCAATCCGAAGTTCTGCCAAGGAGTGTGTCATGCCCGACGATTTCCGTTTTGCCTCGCCGCAGTTGACCGATCCCCGGCTGCTGCGATCCTTTTCCTACGTGTACGGCAAGTGGGTCGCCGCCGAGGACCGCGCGACCAGGTCCGTCACCGATCCCGCCAGCGGCGAGACCCTTGGTCATGTCGCCGCCCTTTCAGGGAGCGAGGCGAGGGCGGCCGTCGATGCGGCCCAGTCCGCCTTTGCCGGATGGTCCATGACCCTGCCGCAGGACCGCGCCGTGATCCTGCGCCGCTGGTTCGACCTGATGATCGAGAACCGCGAGGACCTGGCCCGCATCATGGTGGCCGAGCAGGGCAAGCCGCTGTCCGAGGCGCGCGGCGAAATCGACTATGCAGCGTCCTTCGTCGAATACTACGCCGAGGAAACCAAGCGACCCAACGTCGAGGGCGTCACCAGCCACCTGCCGGATGCCGAGGTGGAACTCTGGCTGGAACCCGTGGGCGTGGCCGCGCTGATCACGCCGTGGAACTTTCCTTCGGCCATGCTGACGCGCAAAGCCGCGGCGGCGCTGGCTGCGGGCTGCACCGTCGTGGCCCATCCCAGTGTCGAGACCCCGTTTTCCGCACTGGCTCTGGCGGAACTGGCCGAACGGGCAGGGCTTCCGGCCGGGGCGTTCAACGTGGTCACGGGCGACGCGCCCGAGATCGTCGAACCCTGGACGCAGGATGCCCGCGTGCGGGCGCTGTCCTTCACCGGCTCGACGCAGGTGGGGCGGCTTCTCTATCGCCAATCCGCCGAGACGGTGAAGAAACTGGTGCTGGAGCTGGGCGGCCATGCGCCGGTGATCGTCTTCAAGGGCTGTGACCTGGACGAGGCCGTGGCCGAGAGCATCAAGGCGAAATTCGCCACTTCGGGCCAAGACTGCCTGGGCGCGAACCGCATCTACGTGGAACGGCCCGTCTATGACGCCTTCTGCGACAAGTTCACGCAGGCCACAAAGGCGCTGAGCGTCGGTCGCGGCATGGATGATCCCGATATCGGGCCACTGATGAACGAAGGCGCGGTGCAAAAGCAGGAGGAGCAGGTCGCCGACGCCATCGAAAAGGGCGCGACACTGGCCTGTGGCGGCGCCCGGCTGGATCTTGGCCCGCTCTTCTATGCGCCCACGGTGCTGACCGATGTGCCCGAGGCGGCGGCGATCATGTCCGAGGAGACCTTCGGGCCGGTCGCGGCGATCGCGCCCTTCGACACGGAAGAAGAAGCCGTCACCCGCGCCAACGACACCGAATACGGGCTGGTCGCCTATCTGCACAGCGACGATCCCCGCCGGATCTACCGCGTCAGCCGGGCGCTGCAGTTCGGCATGGTCGCTGTCAACCGCACCAAGGTCACCGGCGCGCCGATCCCCTTCGGAGGGACCAAGCAATCCGGTCTTGGCCGCGAGGGCGCGCGCCGCGGCATGGAAGAGTTCATGGAATTGAAATACGTCTGCCGTGACTGGGCGTGACGACAGCGAAAACGGGCAAGGAAATTCCAGAATTTCCTTCACCCCCGGCAAGCGAAAGGACGAAAATGCTGAAGAACGACATGCTTGAACAGTGGGATCGGGACAACTTTTTCCATCCCTCGACCCATCTGGCCGGCTTCGCGCGCGGCGAGGCGCCCCAGCGCGTCATCACCGGCGGGCAGGGGTGCCATATCGAGGATCGCGAGGGCAACAGGCTGCTCGATGCCTTCGCCGGGCTCTATTGCGTCAACGTGGGCTACGGTCGCCCCGAGATCGCCGAGGCCATCGCCGAACAGGCCCGAGAACTGGCCTATTACCATGCCTACGTGGGCCATGGTACTGAGGCCTCGATCACCCTGGCCAAGATGATCCTCGACCGGGCGCCCGCGAACATGTCAAAGGTCTATTTCGGCCTGGGCGGATCGGACGCGAACGAGACCAACATCAAGCTGCTTTGGTACTACAACAACATCCTGGGCCGCCCGGAAAAGAAGAAGATCATCAGCCGCTGGCGTGGCTACCACGGGTCGGGGCTGATGACCGGGTCACTGACCGGGCTGGACCTGTTTCACCGCAAGTTCGACCTGCCACTGGCCCAGGTCATCCACACCGAGGCGCCCTACTACCTGCGCCGTCCCAATCCCGACATGAGCGAAGAGGCCTTCAGCGCCTGGTGCGCCGCCGAGCTGGAGGCGCTGATCGACCGCGAGGGCGCGGATACCATCGGCGCTTTCATCGCCGAACCGCTGTTGGGCACCGGTGGCATCGTGCCCCCGCCCGCCGGTTACTGGGAAGCGATCCAGCCCGTTCTGAAAAAGCATGACATCCTGCTGATCGCCGACGAGGTCGTGACGGGCTTCGGGCGGTTGGGCACCATGTTCGGCTCCACACATTACGGGATCGAGCCGGACATCATCACCATCGCCAAAGGACTGACGAGCGCCTACGCGCCGCTGTCGGGGTCCATCGTGGGCGACAAGGTCTGGCGGGTGCTCGAACAGGGCACGGACGAAAACGGCCCCATCGGCCATGGCTGGACCTATTCGGCGCATCCGATCGGGGCGGCCGCCGGTGTCGCCAACCTGAAGCTGATCGACGAGTTGAACCTGGTGCAGAACGCAGGCGAGACCGGCGCCTATCTCAACCGCGTCATGACCGAGGCGCTGGGCGATCATGCCAACCTTGGCGAGGTGCGCGGCGCGGGGATGCTCTGTGCCGTGGAACTTATGAAGGACCCCGGCAGCCAGACCTTCTTCGACCCGGCCGACAAGGTCGGGGCGGGAATCGTGGGCGCGCTGCTGGAACAGGGGGTGATCGCCCGGGCCATGCCGCAGGGCGATATCCTTGGCTTTGCACCGCCGCTCTGCCTGACCCGGGCCGAGGCCGACGAGATCGCGGACAAGACCGCCAGGGCCGTTGCCAAGGTTCTCGGCTGATCCGGTCGGAATTCACGGGGGCGCCCGGCGCGCCCCCAGCACCTCCAGAACCGCGGCCATCCAGGCGCGCCGGTTTTCGGGGGCGGCGAATTTCGCCACCAACGCGCGCGAGGCCGCGGCGATTTCCTTGCAGTGCCCGGGGTGCGACCGCGCCCAGTCCAGACGGTCTTCGATGTCGTCGCCGCCAGGGGCCAGTGGAATGTAGTGCTCCCACGGGCGGAAGGCGGCCGTATAGAACAGCTCCCACTCGTCCTCTTCCTTGAGCACGACGGCGTTCGAGGCCGCGGCCGAGAGGAAATTCGATCCCGTGTCATTCCCCGACAGCGACAGCACGTAGCGACCCTGCTGCACCCAGGTGTCCGGGACGCGCCGGGTCACGAGATGTGCAAGCATCCGGTCCTCGCCCGCCTTTTCATGCTTGGGCGGCAGGACGAAGCCCATCTCGAAGCCGGGCCGTCCGTGCAGGCGCGAGACCACGCGATACCGCGTCACCGCTGACAGGGCCTGGCCGATCTGCTGGCGCATGGCGTCATCCGGCCCCTGCGCCAGTTCCCGAAGGTAGTGATGCGCCATCCGGCGCTGGCCCAGCCCCGGGGCCAGATGCGGCAAGGGCTTGCCGGTCAGGTTGCCGAACCACAGGCAGAGGTCCGGCTTGTCCTCGAAGGCAACCTCGTCGGCGGCAAAGGCCCCTGGCCGCCCCTCGGGCGCCAGGTCGTGATAGCCGGGCAGGGGCCACAGCACCAGGTTCGCCGCCCCGGGGCGGCGGTTGTAGACCAGGGTGCGCTGCGCGGGCACGGGCCGGCCGCCGGTGCCCGCCTCGCGCGCGTCCTGCATGTCGATTGTCAGGGGCGGATGCGCGCCCAGCTCTAGCAATCCGTTCACGACCGCCTGCACCCGGTCGCGCGCCTGGTCGGATCGTTCCGCCAGGTAGGGCCCGTCGCCCGAGCGCAACAGGGGCAGCGGATGGCCGAGCTTGGCCTCTATGGTTCCGTCCGGCGTCCAGAAGGCGGCGGCCGGGCTTAGCGCGCCGTTGTCGCCGGCCTCGGCGGCCGTGCCAAGGCAATGCGCCGCCACCGCGTCGACGAAGCCGCTGTCGGGCCGGCCCGGCCGGTGGCGTGGACGCCGGGCGCGGGTGTGCAGGTCCTCGGCAAGGGCATCGATCTGGACCACGTTCCTGGCCGCACTCTCGACGCCGCGGTCGGCTGGCAGTTCGCCCAGTCGCACCCAGGGCGCGGCCCAGTTCACCAGTTTCGCGTCCGGATCGTGGCTCAGGTCGAAATGCAGAAACCGGGGGTTGCCTTCGAAATGCCGCAGCACCCGCAGCTTGTGCGCCGCCCGATCCTTGAGCCAGATCTGCGGCAGATCGCGCCGATGACACCCCTCGTGCCGCGCCTCGCAGTCGGCAAAGCGCCCCTCGCGTTGAAAGAATCGGCTGGCGATCCAGTCGGCCGGGTCTCGATCGTTGTAGATGAACAGGGCATCGGGAAACTGAGTCTCGAGGAAGGCGAAATGGCGAAAGGCCTCGACCTTCGGCAGATGCGGCTTGTTCCAGCGTTGCAGCCCGGAAATGCCGACCAGTCGCGGCCAGCGTTCCAGAGGGCGGGTGCCCGCCGCCGCGTGCCAGGCGATATCCGCGGCAAGCTCACCCGTGCGGTCATGCCGCCAGCGCACCCCCGCCGCCTGAAAGGCATCCCGGAACCAAGCCCCGCCGCAGCGATTGAACCCGATCAGGAAGATGCGCGAAACCGGCGCCTCGATCATGAACTGCCTGCCCTCTGCTTGCCCTGACCATGTTTCTAGCCAGCGCGTACGGAAATGTCAGGGCCGGAAGGGGGCGATTTGTGGTCATGGCCCGTCGCGCGGCGCGGCCAATCCTTGAGCCTGCCGAACAGGATCCGCGCTGCCCGCGGTAATAGAGCGCCATCTGTGGTCCGCAGGCTTGCAGAGTGTTTCCCCAGCGCAAACCCCTGCGGTTGCCGGGTATTATCCCACGCGTTGCCCGTTTGCCTCCGCCTCGTTCGTCAAGCTGTGAAGCGCAGCAGGCGGTGTCGGTGAATGCACCCGGACCCTTTGGCTCAAGAACACCTCCTGTCCCGGGTCCGCGCACTGGCCTCCAGTCTCAAGCCCCGGCGTTGGGGGAAACATGGGGCCGCCTCAGGCGCTGTCGTCGAAGCCGTAGCCGAAGCGCGCGATATCCTCGGCGCAGAGTTCGGCCAGGTAGGCAGCGTCATCATCGGTATAATACCTGCGCCAATCCGGTTCCCGGTCCGATGCGTTGCTATGGGGCATCACCGGTTCGAACCCCAGATGCGCCCGCAGCGGCGCGGCGTCCTCGGCCCAGTGTTCCAGCCGGATGTAGAGATTGCAGTGCTCCTGACCGGCGCCATCGGTCATGTAGTGGCGGTAGGGGCTGGACCGGATCGCGTGCTCGGTCGCCTCGTGGTGCAGGAACAGTGAAAAGGGCAGGGCCCGGGCCAGCGCCACCTGCGGGTGGTCGAACTCCTGGTTTTGCAGCCAGTGGTAATAGCTGACCATCCGATCCCAGGGATTGCGGACAAGGGCAAAGGTGAACAGCTCCGCCATCTCGGCCCGCGTGATGAGGCCCTCGGCCTCGGCCAGCGTCGAGTGCTTCCAGAGCCGCCCGGCGGTTTCGACTCCCTTGAGCCGCTTGCGCCTCCGTCGCGCCTTGGGGGTGTCGCCCACCAGCACGTCATCGGCCATGGCACGGTCTTCCAGCGCCAGCGCCATGGAGGTGCCGCCGGTCTTGGGGATATGCACGAAGATGTAGCGGCGCCCGCGTGACACGATCATGGCGGCAACCTAGGGGCTTTGGCGGTGGCTGGGAACGGGTTTTCGCAGGTCCCGAAGGTCCGTCGCGGAGAACCGCGAGGCGAGGCGCCCCTCGCCGCAGCGCAGGGTGGCAGGCCGCATGCGGCGCGCGGCTTTGCCGCTTGGTGCCCACACCGGGCTGCAAACGGGGCGGATGATCCGGTGCAATTATAAGGATGAAGCAGGACCATCATCGCTGCAAGCCGGCGGGCCCGGTCGCTTTGCCCGCCAAGGGCTGGCCGATTTCATTTTGCTGAAGAAGATGGTCTTTGGGCACCTTGCCAAGACCTCGATCGGGCAGATCGGGAAGTTCGGGCGGCGCAGGCAGTTCAAGTAGCATCCGGATGCGATCTGTCCTATTCTGTGCCGCGACAAGGCGGCAGGGCAGGCCCCTCAGATGACGGCACTCAAGGAATTCGCACGGCTGGAGAGCGAAGGTCTCTGGCGCGCCGATCCTCAGGATCAGCGGCGCGAGGTGATCCTGACCTTTGGCGATGCCACCCTCGTGATCACCGACAGCGCCGGGCGGGCGCTGACCCATTGGTCGCTGGCCGCCATCGAGCGGATCAATCCCGGCGAGCGTCCGGCGTTATTCACGCCGGACCCCGAAGGTTTCGAGACACTCGAGATTGCCGATGCGCTGATGATCGATGCCATCGAAAAGGTGCGAAAGACGATCCAGCGCGCCCGGCCGCATCCGGGGCGGCTGCGCAACCTGGTGCTTGGGGCCGTGGCGCTGGTGCTGGCGGCGGCTGCGGTGTTCTGGCTGCCCGGTGCGCTGGTGCGCCAGGCGCAATCGGTCGTGCCCCCGGTCAAGCGGGCCGAGATCGGCGCCGGGCTGCTGGGGCATATCCAGCGGCTTACCGGCCCAAGCTGCCGCACGCCGCTGGGCACGGCCGCCCTGGCGCGCCTGCACGAGAGGGTGCTGGGTCCCGGGGCGGGGGGCCAGATCGTCATCGTGCCCGACGGCCCCGACCGCACGCTCTACCTGCCCGGAGGGTTGATCGTCATGCCCCGCGACCTGGTCGAGGATACCGAGGACCCCGCGGTGGTGGCCGGTCATGTGCTGGCCGCGCTGGGCCGGGGACAGGCCGAGGACCCGCTGGTCGGCGTGCTGGAACATGCCGGGCTGCGTGCCACCGTGCACTTGCTGACCACCGGCGATCTGCCGCCCGAGGCGCTGCGCGCATATGCCGAAGCCCTGCTCACGCGCCCGCCCGCCCCCCTGCCAACGGACCGGCTCATCGCGCTCTTCGATGCCGCACAGGTGCCCAGCACGCCCTTTGCCTATGCCCGCGACATCACCGGTGAAAGCACGTTGCCCCTGATCGAGGCCGACCCCATGGCAGGCCGGACGGGGCCGTTGCTCTTGTCGGATGGGGACTGGATCAGCATCCAGGGCATCTGCAACTGACGCGCAGGCGGCGCCTGCCGGGCTCGGAAAATCTGCATGCAGAATACAGGTTTTTGATCCAGATCACATCGCATGCGCGGCGTCCTGTCTAAGGGACGAGCGACGACGACAGGAGCATGCGCGCATGGCGCCAAACCCGCGACACGGACTCCTCGGGATCGCCCCGCCCGGGGCGCTTTCGGTGGCTGCCAGCCTGGTCTGGCTGGCGCAGGCTTGGGTCATTGCCCGCGTCCTGGCGGACCTGCTGTCCGGCGCGTCCGGAGCCGTCTGGCCCATGGCGCTGTTGTTGTTCGGTCTGGGGACCCTTCGGGCCGGCCTGACCGCCCTGGACCAACACGCGCTGAGTGATGCCGCCGAAGCCGAGATCGCGGAGCGGCGTGCCGAGATCCTCGGGCGAGAGGTCGAGACGACGGCGCCGTCGCGACTGGGCGGGGCCGGCGCGCTTGCGGCCCTGACCACCGAGAAACTGGAGGCATTGCGGCCGTTCCTGCTGCGCTACCGCCCTGCACGGTTGCGGGTCATGGTGCTGCCGCCGCTGATCCTGGCCCTGACGGCCTGGTTCAGCTGGGCGGCGGCGGTGGTTCTGCTGATGGCCGGGCCGTTGATTCCACTCTTCATGGCGCTGGTGGGCTGGGCCGCGAAAGAGGCCAGCGCCCGCCAGATGGCCGAGATCGGCTCGCTTGGCGATTTGCTGGCCGACCGGCTGGCGGCCCTGTCGGACCTGCGTCTCGTGGGCGCCGGGGAGCAGGTCATAGAGGGGTTCGCCGCGGCATCTGACAGCCTGCGCGCGCGCACCATGGCGGTGCTGAGGGTGGCCTTCCTGTCGTCCACGGTGCTGGAGCTATTCTCGGCGCTGGCAGTGGCCATGATTGCGGTCTGGGTCGGCTTCTCGCTGTTGGGGGAACTGGGCTGGGGCGCCTGGGGTGGTGCGCTGTCGCCGTTCGCGGGGATATTCCTGCTGCTGCTGGCGCCGGATTTCTTCCAACCCCTGCGCGACCTTGCGGCGGCTTGGCATGACAAGGCGGCAGCCGAGGCAGTGCAGGAGGACCTTGCAGCCTGGCGTGACGACAGCCGCGCCCCGCTGCCCGGCACCGGCGGCCCAGCCAGCGCGCTGCCGGCTGCGACACTGCGTACGCGCGGGCTGACCCTCGATCGGGGCGGGTGCCGCCTGGGGTTTCCCGACATTGACCTCCGGCCCGGTGAGAGCCTGGCCCTGACGGGGCCCAGCGGGGCCGGCAAGACCACGTTCCTGCGCCTTCTGGCCGGACTCGAGGTGCCCGGGGGCGGTGAACTCCGGATCGGTGACACCGCGTTGACAGCCCAGACGGGTGATCGCTGGCGTGCGGGCCTTGGCTGGATGCCTCAGACCCCGCATTTCCTCGGCCGGTCGTTGCGCCACAACATCGGCTTCGGTGCCGCGCCTGATCCCGAGGTGCTGGAGGCGGCGCGCGTCGCCCCGATCCTTGGAACCCTGCCGCGGGGCGACCTGACCCCGCTTGGCGAGAGCGGTGCCGGGCTGTCCGGCGGCGAGGCCCGGCGCGTGATGCTGGCTCGGGCCCTGCAACGGCGTCCTGCGATCCTGCTTGCCGATGAACCGACCGCGGACCTCGATGCCGGGACGGCGGGTGAAATCATCGACGGGCTGCTGGCCCATGTGGCGCGGGGCGGCGCGCTGATCGTGGCCACCCATGACCCGCGCCTTGTCGCGCGGCTGGACCGGACGTTGCGGCTGGAGACCCTGCCATGACGGCCTTGTGGCGCATGATTGGGCTGATGGTGGCCAGTGACCCGCGCGCCTTTGCGCGGGGACTGGCCTTGTCGGTCACGGTGCTGGCGATGGGGGTGGCGCTGCTGGCCCTGTCAGGCTGGTTCATCACCGCCGCAGCCGCCGCCGGGCTGATCGGCATGGGCGCGGTGTTCAACTTTTTCACACCCTCGGCCATGGTGCGGCTGCTGGCACTGGGGCGCACCGCGGCGCGCTATGGCGAGCGGCTGACCACGCACGAGGCCACCCTGCGCGCCCTGTCTGCCCTCAGAGTGCGCTTGCTGCGCGGCCTGTTGCGGGCCCCGTATCGCCGGTTGGAGCGGCTGCGCGCCAGCACCGCGCTCAACCGTGTCACAGCTGATATCGACGCGCTGGACGGGTTGGCCCTGCGGCTGGTGCTGCCCGGCGCGGCGGGATTGGCGGTGATTTGCCTGACCGCCGCCGGGGTCGCCTGGCTGGTGCATTGGTCGGTCGCGCTGGTGCTGCTGATGGGGCAGGGGCTGGTGCCGACGCTGGTTTTCGTGATGGGGCAGGGCCGGGCCGATCCGGCGGCGCGCCGGGCCGAGGCCGGGATGCAGGCCCTGCGCAGCCGACTGATCGATCTGCTGACCGCGCGCGAGGAACTTGTGGCCGTCGGACACTTGCCTGCCGCCGGGGGCGGGGCGCGGCGGGCAGCGGACTACCAGGCCCGGGCCCGTGCGCGCCTCGACAGTATCGAGCGGCGCACCGGCCTGCTGCTGGATCTCACGGGCTGGGCCACGGTGGCGCTGGCACTGGGTATCGGTGCCGATCTGGCCCAGGCGGGCACGATTGGTCCGGCGCGCGCCGCCATAGGCATCTTCGCCGCACTTGCCCTGGCCGAAGCGGTGGCCCCGGTCCGCCGCGCGCTGTCCGAGATCGGGCAGATGCGCTCTGCCGCGCGGCGTGTCGTGCCCATGCTGGACCGGGCGGACGGGCAAGACACCCCGACGGTCGAACAGGCAGCGACCCCGGTCTTGTCCATGCAGACCCTGCAGGCCCGTCGCGCGACCGGGGCACGCCCGCTCTTTGCCCCCCTGTCGCTGGAGCTTGCCCCCGGAGAGACCCTTGCCCTGATCGGGCGCAGCGGGTGCGGCAAGTCCACCGTGCTGCTGATCGCAGCGGGACAGATCGCGCCGCACTCGGGCCGGGTGCTGCGGGGCTGGCCGGATGAGGGCCTCGCAATGGTACCACAGCGTCACGCCCTGGTGGCGGGCACGGTGGCCGAAAACCTGCGCCTGGCCGCGCCCAGTGCGCCCGACAGCGATCTGTGGACCGCGCTCGAAACCGTTCGGCTGGCCGACATGGTGCGGGCCAAGGGCGGGCTCGAGGCCCGGCTTGGCTTTCGTGGTGTCGGGCTGTCGGGCGGAGAGGCGCGGCGGTTGGTGCTGGCCCGTGCGCTGCTGACCGGGCCTGCGCTGTTGTTGCTGGACGAGCCGACCGAGGGGCTGGACGGCCCGCTGGCGCAAGAGGTGCTGGCCGGGCTGCGCAGGGCCCTGCCGCGCACGGCCATTCTCATGGCCGCGCATCGTCCCGAAGAGGTCGCAGTCGCTGACCGCACGATCTGCCTGACTGCGCCATCCTGACGCATCCCCCGGCCGGGGCGGAATAATCCGTATCCCTGATACGCGTTTTTGACCCAGATCAACAAAAACATCCGGGAATCGGCATATGAAGCCGATATTCCGCATCTCGGATGCGAGATTTTGGTCATTCAAGGAGTTCCGAAATGGAGATCGGATTGGTCGAGTTGTCGCGCCTGCAATTCGCGCTGACAGCCATGTATCACTTCCTCTTCGTGCCGCTGACGCTGGGTTTGTCGATCCTCATCGCGATCATGGAGACCGTCTATGTCATGACGAATCGCCCTCTGTGGCGGCAGATGACGAAATTCTGGGGCACGCTCTTCGGCATCAACTTCGTGCTGGGCGTCGCCACGGGCATCACGATGGAATTCCAGTTCGGGATGAACTGGTCCTACTATTCGCACTACGTGGGCGATGTCTTCGGCGCGCCGCTGGCGATCGAGGGGCTGATGGCCTTCTTCCTGGAGGCGACCTTCGTGGGGCTGTTCTTCTTCGGCTGGGACAAGTTGAGCAAGGTGCAGCACCTGGTCGTGGCCTGGCTTGTCGCCATCGGTTCGAATTTCTCGGCGCTGTGGATTCTCATCGCCAACGGCTGGATGCAGAACCCGGTGGGGGCCGAATTCAACCCCGATACCATGCGCATGGAGATGACATCTTTCTTCGATGTCCTGTTCAACGAGGTGGCACAGGCCAAGTTCGTGCACACGGTTTCGGCGGGTTATGTCACCGCAAGTGTCTTCGTGCTGGGTGTTTCGGCGCTCTATCTCTTGCAGGACCGTCACAAGGATCTTGCGCGGCGGTCCATCGCGGTAGCCTCGGCCTTCGGCTTGGCCGCGGCACTTTCGGTCGTCGTGCTGGGTGACGAATCCGGTTATTCGGCCAGCCACACCCAGAAGATGAAGCTCGCCGCGATGGAAGGCATGTGGGAAACGCACCATGCCCCAGCGCCCTTCACCGCTATCGGCTTTCCCGACCAGGAGGCGCGCGAGACGCATTATGCCGTCGAGATCCCCTGGGTCATGGGCCTGATCGGAACGCGGTCGCTGACGCAGGAAATCCCCGGCATCAACGATCTGGTCGCCGAATCCGAGGAGAAGATCCGCGACGGGCTGATCGCCTATGACGCGCTCATGACCATCCGGGACCAGCGCGATGCGACACCCCAATCGGTGCGCGACATCTTCGAGGCGCATTCCGACAACCTTGGGTACGCGATGCTTCTGATGCCCTACGTGGATGACCCGCGCGAGGCGACGGATGACCAGATCGCCATGGCTGCCGATGACACGGTGCCGGGCGTGGCGCCTCTGTTCTGGGCGTTCCGCATCATGGTCGCCCTGGGCTTCAGCTTCATCGCGGTGATGGCCTATTTCTTCTGGCGCGCCTCGTTCCGGCAGATGCAGTTCCCGCGCTGGTCGCTCTACCTGGCTGTGGCCATCATTCCCACGCCCTGGATCGCCGCCGAGCTGGGCTGGTTCGTGGCCGAGTTCGGCCGCCAGCCCTGGACCGTGGACGGCGTGCTGCCCACGGCTATGAGCGCCTCGCACCTGAGCATCGCCGACCTCCTGATTTCCCTTGCCGGGTTCATCATCTTCTACACCGTGCTTTTCGTGATCGAGGTGCGCCTGATGGTGAAATACATCCGCAAGGGCCCGGTTCAGGATGTCGAGGAAACCCAAGCCTGGCAGGCCCGGCACGAGAGGCGCCTGAGAAGCTCCGGCGTCGATACCGATGCCGGCATGGCCACCCCAGCGGAGTAAGACAGATGATCCTTCATGAACTGATCGACTACGATATCCTGCGCGTGATCTGGTGGGCGCTTCTGGGCGTGCTGCTGATCGGCTTCGCGCTGACCGACGGCTTCGACATGGGGGTCGGCGCGCTGCTGCCCTTCGTGGCCAAGACGGACGTGGAACGCCGGGTGGTCATAAACACGGTCGGCCCTGTCTGGGAGGGCAACCAGGTCTGGTTCATCCTGGGCGGTGGCGCGATCTTTGCCGCCTGGCCGCCGCTTTACGCGGTCAGCTTCTCGGGGTTCTACCTTGCGATGTTCGTCATCCTCGCGGCTCTGATCGTGCGGCCGGTGGCGTTCAAGTATCGCTCCAAGCGCGAAGATGCCACGTGGCGCACCCGCTGGGACTGGGCGCTCTTTGCCGGGGGCGCGGTGCCCGCGCTGCTGTTCGGCGTGGCCGTGGGCAACGTGCTGCTGGGCGTGCCCTTCTACCTGACCGACAGCCTGATGCCGATGTACCCGGGCAACTTCGCGGCCAAGTTCCTTGGGCTGCTGCGGCCCTTCGCCCTGCTGGCCGGGGTGGTGTCGCTGGCGATGCTGCTGATGCACGGCGCCGCCTGGCTGAGCCTGAAGGCCGAGGGCGATGTCGCCCGGCGCGCCCGGTCCATCGGCACCGTGTCGGGGGTGGTCGCGGCGGTGGGCTATGCCCTGGCCGGGCTCTGGCTCGCGCTGGGGATCGACGGCTTCGTGCTGGGCGATGTCGCGACCGACGGCGCCTCGAACCCGCTGTTTTCCGAAGTAACGCGCCAGGGGTCCTGGCTGTCCGCCTATGCCGACCGGCCCTGGATCGCCATCGCCCCGGCGCTGGCCTTCCTCGGGATCGCCATGGCGGTGCTTGGGCTGCGGGCGGGGCGCGAGGTCTCGACCCTGCTGTGGTCGAAACTGGGCATCACCGGCGTCATCGCCAGCGTCGGCCTGACGATGTTCCCCTTCATTCTGCCCTCGATGCTCGACCCTGCCAGTTCGCTGACCGTCTGGGATGCCTCGTCCTCGCACCAGACCCTGTTCATCATGCTGGTGGTCACGGCGATCTTCATGCCGCTGATCCTGATGTACACCGCGTGGGTCTACAAGGTGCTCTGGGGCAAGGTGACCGAGGCGGACGTGACTGAAAACTCCGACACCGTCTACTGAAAGGAGACCTGAAAGATGTGGTATTTCGCTTGGCTTCTGGGCCTGCCGCTGGCCGCCGCCTTCGCCGTTCTCAACGCCATGTGGCTTGAAATGCGGATGGACAACTGCCTGGCCGAGGAAGGCGATTGCCCGGTGGGCGATCACGACAAGACCTGACCGGGGATCTTCCCCGACCCGGTATCGGCCCCGCGGGGGCCGGTGCCCCGACTTTCCCCGACGTTCAATCTGAAAGGACACGATCCCATGAAGAAACTCCTTCTCGCGGCCTGTTCCGCGCTCGCCCTGGCAACCCCCGCAAAGGCACAAGAAGCCCCCGAGACGCTGGTGACGATCCTGACGGCGCCCGAGCCGCAGACCCAGCTGATGGCCATGGTGCTGGCGCTCCAGGCGGCCGACCAGGGCGCGAGCCCTCATGTCCTGCTGTGTGGTCCGGCCGGCGACATGGCTCTCAAGGACGCGCCCGAAAGCGCCACCGCGGGGCAGCCGCCCCGCGACATGAGCCCCAAGGCATTGCTGACCCGTATCACGGGACTACCCGGGGCCACGGTCGAGGTCTGCGCGATCTACCTGCCCGGACGTGGTGAAAGCGCCGATGTGCTGATGGAGGGTATCGGCGTCGCCAAACCTGACGAGATGGCGGCCGCCATGATCTCGCCAAACGCGCGGATCGCCAGCTACTGAGCCTTGCGCCTCCGCGTCCCGCGCTGCGGCTGTCCGCTTCGGGATTGCATGGTTCGTGCAAGCCACGCCGGGCCGCTCTCTGGGAACCGACCGTGCGAGGTTGGCCAAGTGCAAGGACGCGACGACAGCCCTGTTGCTTGCCTGCTCCGGCGCCCGATGGCGCCGGAGCATTGCATTCGGGACACAGACGCGTGGCTGCTGGAAGAAATACGCTCGCCCTGAGGGTCTTTTCTGGCCTAAGCAAGGCGTGGCGTGGGGGCGCCGTTTTCTGGGAGTCGCACAGACAATGACACCACGCCGCCTTTTTCTGTCCCTGGTGCTCGTGCTTGCAACTGGATTGTCGGCCGCCGCGCAGGAGCGCGAGACCCTCGGCTGGGGCCGAATTCTCAACAACGACTTCCTGGGCGATGGCAAGGACCGCTGGCGCAGCTCCTCCTACGGTGTTTCGCTCGTGCGTGGGCCGGGCTGGGACGGGGTCCTGCCCGAGCAGCCGGGGCGGATCCTGGACTACCGACTGCGCGGCGAGATCGTCGCGCCCCGCGCCTTGACCGGACCCGGATCGGACGACCGCGCCTATGCCGGGACGCTCAGCATCGGGCTGCATACCCACTGGGCCCGGGGGCGCGCGCAACTCAGCGCGGGCCTGGACCTTGTCGCCACGGGCCCGCAGACAGGCTGGACTGATGCGCAGAACTGGTTTCACGACCTCGTCAACCAGCCGCGCCCCTCGGACTTCGTGATTGCCAACCAGGTAGGCGACGCGCTGCATCCGACCGCGACGGTCGAAATGGGCTACCCCGTGGCGCTGACCCCCGGTCTGACCGCGCGTCCTTTCGTCATCGCCCGCCACGGCATCGAGGACCTGGTGCGTGTCGGCGTGGATCTGCGGCTGGGCGCGCTGGGTGACGGCGCGCTGGACCTGCGTGACCCGACCACCGGCCAGCGCTACCGCGCCATCGCGCAGGACGGTTTCGGCTGGGAATGGGTGGCCGGGGCCGACTATGCCCTGGTGGGCGACAGCGCCTTCTTCCCCGAGAGCTTCGGCACCCGGGCGCGAGACAGCCGTTGGCGGGCCCGCGTGGGGACCCACTGGCAGGGCACGCGCGACATCACCTTCTTCTATGGCGCCACCTACCTGTCCGAGGAATACGTCGGTCAAGCCGAGGGGCAGCTTGTCGGGTCCATGAAACTCAATCTCAAGTTCTAGCCCGACGCTGGCTTGCAACCTGTGGGCTGAAGCGACTTTTCAACGCTTTTGGAAATAGTTGCACCTCGTCCTTGAAGTGCCTTGATCAGGGCGAATCACCTCTGCTATCCATGTGGCCGAAACCTGCACGCAGAGGCGGGGCAAACAGAGGCAGTAGACAGGCATGAAAACGGGCTTGAAGGGCACGTTCGTCATTTCCTGGTCGCAGACGGAACTGGATGGGTTCTGGTCCGCCCCGCTGGAACAGCTGGGTGTTGGGACGACCTGGTCCTGGACGGGTGAAGCGGTAAGGGTCGATGGACCGGCGGATGTGCTGCCGCTCGGCGCGGCAGAGGGCGTGGCCGACCTGCGGCGGCGCGCGGCCATGAGCGTGCGCCGTTTGCTGAAGGCTGTCGAGGCCGATACGCGGCGGCTGGACGATGTTGATGTCACCGCGCATGGAGTCGAGCAGGGTTTCACAGTCACCGACGGCCACGCGACATGGACCGTGACGCTGATCGACGGCGAAGCGTCGGATGCGCGGTTATGCATGTTCATAGGTGACCCACCTCCGCGCCATACCGACCTCTGGGTGGTGAACCATACGCTGGATCGTGCCGCGCGCGACCAGTCTTCCGCCCCCGCTGGTGTCATCTGCTTCACCCCCGGCACCCTGATCGAGACCGAGCACGGACCGCGCCCCGTCGAGAGTATCGGCGCCGGCTGCAAGGTGCAGACCAAGGACAATGGCTGCCAGGAGGTGCTCTGGACCGGCCGGCGCCGTATCACCGGGGCGCGGCTCTACGTCATGCCGGACCTGGCGCCGATCCGTCTGCAGCGCGGGGCGCTGGGCGCCGACGTGCCCGACCCGGGGCTTCTGGTGTCGCCGGATCACAGGGTCATGGTCAAGGGCGCCCCGGCGCGCAGTCTGTTCAACACCGACGAGGTGCTCGTCGCCGCGCGCGACCTGGTCAATGACCGCTCGATCATCGTGGATCGCAGCCAGCGCGAGGTGGTCTATCACCACATGCTGCTGCCTGATCACGAGATCGTCTTCGCCAACGGGGTCGAAACAGAGAGCTTTCACCCCGCGTCCGCGGGGTTGGAAACCTTGGGCGACGACGACCGCTCGCGTCTCCTGTCCCAGGTGCCGGACCTTGCGCGAGACGTGAATTCCTATGGCCCCTATGCGCGGCGCGTGGTCTCCGCGACCGAGGCGGCGATCCTGCGCCACGACCTCGTGGCCTGAGCCGCCACCGCCGCTATTGACAGCACTGTTCGGCCGGCGTATCCGGCGCGTTCATTGGTGTTGGTGGACCCCGCAAGGGGAAACCTGTCGTCCCGGCCAGGCTCGGGGAGGAGGACAACGCCCTTCGAAACCTGAACGAAGGAGATCAGCCGTGACCAAACGCACGACTGCCAAGTACAAGATCGACCGCCGGATGGGCGAAAACATCTGGGGCCGCCCCAAATCCCCCGTCAACCGCCGTGAATACGGCCCCGGCCAGCACGGCCAGCGCCGCAAGGGCAAGGTCTCCGACTTCGGCCTGCAGTTGCGCGCCAAGCAGAAGCTCAAGGGCTACTACGGCGACCTGACCGAGAAGCAGTTCCGCCGCATCTTCGCCGAAGCCGAGCGCCTGCGCGGCGACACTGGTGAAATCCTGATCGGCCTGCTGGAACGCCGCCTCGACGCCGTGGTCTACCGCGCCAAGTTCGTCGCGACCATCTTCGCCGCGCGCCAGTTCGTCAACCACGGCCATGTCCGTGTGAACGGCAAGAAGGTCAACATCCCCTCCTACCGCGTCAAGGAAGGCGATGTGATCGAGGTGCGCGACAAGTCCAAGCAGTTGGCTGTCGTGCTTGAGGCGACACAACTTACCGAACGCGACGTGCCTGACTACATCGACGCCGATCATTCCAAGCTGACCGCGACCTTCACGCGCACCCCGGGCCTGACGGACGTGCCTTATCCGGTCATCATGGAACCGAACCTCGTCATCGAATACTACGCACAGAACTGATCCGATCATGTCTTGTGCCGGGGCCGCGACGGGAAACCGCCGCGGCCCTTTGCATTTGCGGGTGGTCGCCATCGCGCACCGGCGCTAGAACGTCCCGCAAGGAGACCTGGATGACCAAGATCGCGCCACAGCCCGGCATCATGGAAATCGACCTCTACGTCGGGGGGCAATCGGCTATTGCCGGGCGCACGGATGTGCTCAAACTGTCGTCGAACGAGAACCCGCTGGGCCCGCCGCCCGCCGCGGTCGAGGCCATCACGCAAGCCGCGCAGGCGGCCCATCTCTACCCGCCGACAGACCATGCGGACCTGCGCGCCGCCATATCGCAAGTGCACGGCCTTGAGGCCGACCGGGTGATCTGTGGTGTCGGGTCCGACGAGGTGCTGCAATTCGTCTGCCAGGCCTTCACCGGCCCGGGGGACGAGGTCATCCATACCGCGCACGGCTTTTCCATGTATCCGATCCTGGCGCACATGGCCGGGGCGACGCCCGTGAAGGTGCCCGAACGGGACAGGGTGGTAGACATCGACGCCATTCTTGCCGCCGTGACGGACCGGACCCGCGTGGTCATGCTGACCAACCCGGGTAATCCAACGGGCACGATCCTTCCGGTCGCCGAACTGACCCGGCTGGCTGACGGGCTGCCCGGTCATGTCATACTCGTGCTCGACTGTGCCTACATCGAATATGCCGGGGGGCACGACGGTGGTGCGGCGCTGGCCCGGAGCCGGGACAACGTCATCATGACCCGCACCTTTTCCAAGCTTTACGGGCTGGGCGGGCTGCGCATCGGCTTCGGCTATGGGCCGAAAGCGCTGATCGACGTGGTGACCCGTATCCGCCAGCCCTTCAACCTGTCCGGTGTGCAACTGGCCGCGGCCGAGGCGGCCCTGCGTGATCCCGACTGGGCCAACCGCTGCGTGGCCCTGAACGCCGAGCAGCGCGCGCGTCTGACGGCGGCGCTGCGCCGATTGGATATCGCCTGCGACGAGAGCCACACGAATTTCGTGCTGGCACGCTTCGCGGACGAGACCGAGGCGGGCAGGGCGCATCAGGCGCTGCTGGACGCCGGCATAATCGTGCGGCGCGTTACCGGCTACGGCTTCCCCGAAGGTTTGCGAATGACCGTGGGCGACGCCGCGCAGACGGGGCGCCTGATCGCGGCGCTGGAAGACTGGCGAAAGGGCGGATGATGGCGCAGGAATACGACCGCGTGGCGCTTATCGGGCTGGGGCTGATTGCCTCGTCGATGTTCTGGGGGATGAAACGGGCCGGGCTGGCCGGCGAGGTCACGGGCTATGCCCGCTCCGAGTCGACCCGCGACACGGCCCGCGAGATCGGCCTGTGCGACCGGGTCTGCGACAGCGCGGCCGAGGCGGTGCAGGATGCCGACCTCGTGGTGCTCTGCGTGCCCGTGGGCGCGATGGGCGCGGTCATGCAAGAGATCGGCCCGGCCCTGAAACCCGGCGCCACGGTCAGCGACGTCGGTTCGGTCAAGCGCGCGGTGATCGAGGCCGTCACGCCGCATCTGCCGGAGGGCGTGCATTTCGTGCCGGCCCACCCGCTGGCGGGTACCGAACAATCGGGGCCGCGATCCGGCTTTGCCGAGCTTTTCGACAATCGCTGGTGCATTCTCGTCCCCGACGGGGCCGAGGCCGAGGCGACATCGCGGCTGCACCGCTTCTGGCAGGGTCTCGGGTCGAACACCGACGAGATGGACGCCGACCACCATGACCTTGTGCTGTCCGTCACGTCGCACACGCCGCACCTGATCGCCTATACCATGGTGGGCGTGGCCGATGACCTGCGCCGCGTCACCGACAGCGAGGTCATCAAGTATTCCGCCGCGGGGTTCCGGGACTTTACCCGCATCGCGGCCAGTGATCCGACCATGTGGCGCGATGTCTTCCTGACCAACAAGGACGCGACGCTGGAAGTTCTGGGGCGCTTTACCGAGGAACTCTTCGCCCTGCAAAGGGCGATCCGGCAGGGCGATGGCGATCTGCTGCATGACTATTTTACCCGGACCCGGGGCATTCGCCGCGGCATCATCGAGGCCGGCCAGGATACCGAGGCGCCGGATTTTGGCCGCGCGCCCCTGCGCAAGGGTTAGCGTTCGGTCAGCTTCAATTCGATCCGGCGGTTCTGTGCGCGGGCTTCCGGACTGTCGCCCTCGGCGATCGGCTGGTACTGGCCAAAGCCGTTGGCGGCCAGCCGGTCAGGTTGAATGCCTAGGAAATCCGTCATGTAGCGCACGACCGACAGCGCCCGCGCCTGGCTGAGCTCCCAATTGTCGGCGTATTCCCCCTGGCCCGACAGCGGCACGTTGTCCGTATGGCCGTCCACCCGGATGATCCAGTCGATCTCCGTCGGGATCTCGTCGGAGATGTCGCGTAGCAGGCTGGCAACCCCGGCGATCTCGCGTTCCCCGGCGGTCGAAAGGGTCGCCTCGCCCGGTTCGAACAGCACTTCGGAGGAAAAGACGAAGCGGTCGCCCTCGATGCGCACGCCGTCGCGGCCCTCGATGACCTGCCGCACCTGTCCGAAGAAGTCTGAGCGGAATTTCTCCAGCTCCTCGGCTTCGGCGGCCAGCCGTTCGGCCTCGGCCTCTTCCAGGGCGCGGGCACGGCGTTCGGCGGCCAGCGCGCGTATGACGGCGCTGTTGAGGTCCTGTGTCAGGGACTCGATCTGGAGGTTCGCCTCGGCATCGGCGTCATCCGCGATGTTCAGAAGGTTCTGCAACCGGCCCAACTCGGATCGCAGGGTGGCGACCTGCTCGTTCAATGCGACGACCCGGCGCTGGCTTTCCGCCGACAGGGCTTCTTCCTCGGCCAGTTCGCGGTTGGCCTGCGCCAGGAGCGCGGCCTGGCGCTGGGCCTCGGTGGCGGTTTCCTCGGCTTCGGACTCGGCCTCCGACAGCGCGGCGAGGGCCTGGGCCAGCCGCTCTTCGAGGCTGGCACGCTCCGCGGCGGCGGTGTCGGCGCTGGATCGGGCAGCCTGAGCCACGTCTTCTGCGGCCTCGGCCCGGGTGCGCGCTCTTTCGGCGTTGTTCTCGGCCGCCTGCGCGGCCAGCAACGCCTCGGCGAGGCGATCCTGAAGGTCCTGCCGGTCGGTTTCGGCCCGTTGCCGGGCCAACACGGCGGCGGCAAGCTGTTCCTCGATCTGCGCCAGCTCCACATCCTGCTGCGACAGGGCCGTGTTCAGGGCGCGGCGCGCGGCGTCCAGCTCGGTCTCGGTCTGGTCCTGTGAAGCCAGCGCCGCCGTCAGCCGGGCGGCGATCTCCTCGCGGGCGGCCCGCGATTGCGCCAGTTGGCTTTCCGCGTCGGACAACTGCGCCTGCGTCTCGGACAGGTCGCTTTCGGTCTGCGCAAGCTGGGCCTCCGACTGGGAAAGTTCCTCTTCCGTCTCGGACAGGTCAGCGCGGGTCTGTGACAGCGTCCCCTCGCGTTGTTCCAGTTGCGACAGCGCGGCGGCCAGGCGGTTGTCCATCGCCACGGTGTTGCCCCGGGCGTCGTCCAGCGCGTTTTCGGCCTGCTGCTTGGCCAGCAAGGCCGTGGCGAGGTTCTGGTCCAACGCGTCGCGCGCGGCCTCGGCGGCGGCCAGCAGGGTCAGCGTTTCCTCGCCCTTGCGACGCTGTTCCTCAAGCGCAAGGGTCATTGCCGTCAGCTCTGCATCGGCATTCTCCAACCGGTCGCGCAGGGCTTCCGCGGCGGCGGCCTCGGCCAACCGGGCCTGTTCAAGCTCCGAGATGCGTGCCTCGGCGCTCTCGGTTTCGCCCTCCAGACGGGCGATGCGGTTGTCCGCGGCGGTGTTCGCGTCTTCCAGGTCGGCGATCAGAGCCTCCAGCGCGGCGCGACGGGCCGCGGCCAGCCGGGCGGTTTCGGCCTGGGCGTCGATCTCGTCACGGGCCTCTGCGATGGCCGTGGTCAGCGCCTCGTTCCGTGAGACCAGCCCTTCGCGGGTCTCTTCCAGGTCGGCGATGCGGGTCTCGTCTTCGCGCCGTTCGGCCAGAAGCCCGGCGACGCGCGCCTCGAATCCTGTAATCCGCGACTCGGCCTCTGCCAGGGCTGCGGCGCGCGCGTCACGTTCCTGGGTCAACCGGTCTATCACGTTGGTCTGTTCGGCGATCCGGCCCCGCGCGTCTGCAAGCTCGGCGCGCGCACGGCCCAGGTCATCAGAGAGATTGCCGACTTGTTGCCCCAGCGCGGCCGAGCGATCCTGTTCCGTTCCCAAGGCGGCGCTCAGCGAGGCGATTTCCTCGGACAGTTCCGACAGGCGGCTTTCCTGGCCCGAGATGGTCTCGCGAAGGGCGAACTGGATCACCATGAAGATGGTCAGCACGAACATCAGGACCAGCAGAAGCCCCGTCATGGCATCCACGAAACCGGGCCAGATCGACGCCTGGAACCGGGCCCCGGTCCGTCGGCTGAGCGCCATGGGTTACGACCCCCCGTCGGTCTGGTTCTGCCGCGCGGCGCGCTTCTGGCCCTGGCGCAGGCTGCGCGACAGGGCGGCGACCTCGGTGCGAAGGTCCTGCACGACTTCCTGCCGGCCGGCCGACATTTCTTCGAGGATGCGCATCAGCCCGACGTCGATCGACCGCAGGCGCATCCGGCTTTCGGCGTCGATCCCTTCCATGCCGCTCTCCTTCATGGCCTGGACCATGGCCTCCTGGCTTTCGGCGATGCGGGCAAGCTGGCTTGCGGTGTCGTCCTGTTCCAGCCGATGGGCCAGCCGTTCGACCGTTCCGGTCAGCACCTGCAGGCGATCGTCCACCCGGGCGCGCCCGTCGTCGGTCTGGATCAGCATCCGCTGGAGTGTTTCCATCTGGTCGGACATCTGATCGACGATGCTCGCCAGCGCGCTGGTCTCGCTGCCGTCGTCATCGGCCATGCCGACCCGGGTGATCGACGAAAGCCATTCTTCCAGTTCGCGGTAGAAGCGGTTCTGCCCGTGGCCCGCGAACAACTCCAGCAGGCCCACCACCAGCGATCCGGCCAGCCCCAGCAGCGACGAGGCAAAGGCGACGCCCATGCCGCCAAGCTGGGCTTCGAGACCTCGTTGCAGGCGGGTGAAGATGTCGACGCCGCTCTCGCCTTCTTCGGGGTTGAGGGATCGGATCGTCTCGACAAGCCCGGGCACCGTGGTGGCCAGCCCGTAGAAGGTACCCAGAAGGCCGAGGAAGATCAGCGTATTCACGATGTACCGCGTGATCTCGCGATCCTCGTCGATCCGCTGGGCCACGGATTCCAGGATCGAGCGCGACGATGACGACGACAGCTGCATCCGTGCCCCGCGCGAGCGCAGCAGGGTTGCCAGCGGCGCCAGCAACTGTGGCGCGCGGATCACCTCGTGCCCCGGGCGGGACAGGGCGAACCCCTCGATCCAGCGGACCGAGCCGATCAACTGGTAGACCTGCCCGAAACAGGACAGCACACCGATCACGAAGACCAGCGCGATGAAACCGTTCAGGTAGGGATTGGCCAGGAACACGCCCGAGACCCGCGGATAGGCAAAGACGGCCCCTGCGGAGACCAGTCCGAGCACGATCAGCATCGAGATGATCTGCCGCACGGGTTGAGAGAAATGTGGCTCGGCCTCTGGGTCCCGTGTCGCCATGAATAGCACCGGTGTTGTTCTTTCGCGGGACCATAGGGTGTCACCGGCGAAAACCCAAATGAAAAAGGGGTTATCCGGCGATCCGGGGCACGCGTTTGGCCAGCCAATCCATGTCCGGATCGCGGATTCCCATCTGGTGCAGATGGGCATGGGTGTTGAGCAGATAATCCCGGTTCGGCCCGCGCCCGCCGGTGGCGCGTGCGATCATCTGCGCCTGGGTTTCCAGCGGGAAGTCAACGTATTGCCGGTGGTGCGGGTCGATGACATAGGCCAGCGCCTCGACCGCGCGGCCGTCGGCCAGGCGCAGTGGCACGTGCCGTTCGATATAGGCGGCCGAGACCAGTTCCCGTTCACGCAGGTAGGCAAGGACCGTCTCGGCCTCGTGCGGGGCCGCCTTCAGGGCGACGCCAGTGCACTGCGCCCCCGGGGCGTGGTCCAATGCCAGAACGAGGCCGGGCGTTTCCTGGGTGCCGCGGTGATGGATCGAGAGCATGCAGAAACTGCGGTGGTAATCCGCCAGCACGGCAGTGACCTGGTCCACGGGCTCGAACCCGGGGTTCCACAGCAGCGATCCATATCCGAACACCCACATGATCTGGTCTCTGGTTCTTGTTGCGCGGTCCCTGTAAACACCAAGCCGAAGACAGGCGAAAGGGCAAGCAATGCGCTGGCTGACGATCATCGTGGCGGGTCTGGCGGCGCTCTACGGGGGCTATTGGTTCTATACCCGTGGCGCGGTGGAGGATGCGATCACCGAGGCCCTGGCCGAGGCCGAGGCAACGGGACGGGTCGAGATCAGCCATTCGGGCTGGGCGACGGCCGGGTTTCCCTCGCGCTTCGATACCACGTTCGATGATCTCCGGATCGAGGACCCGGCCACCGGGTTGGCGTGGCAGGCGCCCTGGTTCCAGGTCTTCGCGCTGTCCTACAGGCCAAACGAGGTTATCGCGGTCTGGCCCGAGACCCAGACGCTGGTGGTGGACGGGCACGAAATGGCGTTGAGCACGGCGCGTATGCGCGCGAGCGCCCGTGTGCGTACCAACGCGGCGCTGTCCTTTCATCGTGCCACGCTCGAGGTCGACGCGCCGCGGCTGCAGGGGCTTGCCGACGGGTCCGAACTGGCCATGGCGCGTCTTCTGGCGGCGATGCGTTCGGCGCCCGAGGTCGCCAACGGATACGACGTTTTCCTGGAGGCGCAGAGCGTCGTGCTGCCTGCGGGCTGGCGCGAGATGCTCGACCCCGACGGCGCACTGCCGCCACTGATCCGGCAACTGCGCATGGACGCCACGGCCAGGTTCGACCAGCCGCTGGACCGCTTCGCGGGGGGGGAGACCCCGGTGGCGGTCGAGGCGCTGTCGGTGCGGGAATTCGGCGCGCAGTGGGGTGACGTGGCGCTTTCGGTCATCGGCGAGGTGACGGCGGATGCCCTGGGCCGCGCCACCGGCAGCCTGACGCTCTCGGTCACGGGCTGGCGCCAGGCGCTGGAGATGGCCACCCGGGTCGGCCTTTTGGAGGAGGGGTTCGATGGCACGCTGGCCTCCATGGGCGCGGCGCTGGACGAGACCCCGCAGATCGCCGAGACGCTGACGCTCACGCTGGTCATGGAAGAGGGGCAGGCGCGGCTGGGCCCGCTGACGATGGGCCCGGCGCCTTTGCTGCGGCCCTGAGGCCTTTGGAGGGGCCAGTTGCCGCCCTTGCAGCGGTCTTGTCGATGGGTGCGGGTGCTTTCGGGTCTGGTCCGGCCCGGGCCATGGACTGTCCGCGTCGCCCACCTTGTCGACAGGACAAACAGGAACGCCCCCGCCGAGGGCGGGGGCGCTTGACTTGGTCATCAGGTCAAACCCCGGTCTTCGCGGCGGTCACTCCGCGGTCAACAGCCGCGGCTTGTCGCCGCCCAGACGCGGGTTCTGCGGCGGCTCGAAGCTCAGGTCCAGTGCACCGTCCTTGACGCCGACCTTCACCAGTCCGCCCTTGGACAGCTTGCCGAAGAGCAACTCCTCGGCCAGGGGCTTCTTGATGTGCTCTTGGATGACTCGGCCCAGCGGACGCGCGCCCATCTTGTCGTCGTAGCCCTTTTCGGCCAGCCACTCCGCGGCCTCGGGCGTCAGGTCGATGGAAACGTTGCGGTCCATGAGCTGCGCCTCGAGTTGAAGCACGAACTTCTCGACCACCTGAAGGATCACATCCTTGGGCAGGGCGCCGAAGGAAATGACGGAGTCGAGCCGGTTGCGGAATTCCGGCGTGAAAGTCCGCTCGATCGCGGCGGTGTCCTCGCCCTCGCGACGGTCTCGGCCAAAGCCGACGGCTTCCTGTGCCTGTTCGGCAGCGCCTGCGTTCGATGTCATGATCAGGATCACGTTGCGGAAGTCCGTGGTGCGCCCGTTATGGTCGGTGAGCTGGCCGTGGTCCATCACCTGCAACAGGATGTTGTAGACATCCGGGTGTGCCTTTTCGATCTCGTCGAGCAGCAGCACGCAATGCGGGCTCTGGTCGACGCCATCCGTCAGCAGCCCGCCCTGGTCGAACCCGACATAGCCCGGGGGCGCGCCGATCAGGCGGCTGATGGCGTGCTTTTCCATGTATTCCGACATGTCGAAGCGCAGCATCTCGACGCCCAGGGTATCGGCCAGCTGCTTGGCGACCTCGGTCTTGCCGACGCCGGTAGGACCCGCGAAGAGGTAGTTGCCGATGGGCTTCTCCGGTTCGCGCAGACCCGCGCGGGCCAGCTTGATCGCGCTGGACAGCGCCTCGATCGCCTTGTCCTGGCCGAAGACCACGCGCTTGAGCGACCCCTCGAGATCCCGAAGCACTTCGGCATCGGTTTTGGAGACGTTCTTGGGCGGGATACGGGCGATCTTGGCGACCACCGCCTCGATCTCTTTCGGGCCGATGGTCTTGCGCCGCTTGCTTTCGGCCACGAGGTGTTGCGCGGCCCCGGCCTCGTCGATCACGTCGATGGCCTTGTCGGGCAGTTTGCGGTCGTTGATGTAGCGCGCGGAAAGTTCCACCGCGGTCTTGATGGCGTCATGAGTATAGCGGATCGCGTGGTGATTCTCGAAATAGGGCTTGAGGCCCTGCAGGATCTTGATCGCGTCCTCGACCGTGGGTTCTGTCACGTCGATCTTCTGGAACCGGCGCGACAGGGCGCGGTCCTTCTCGAAGTGCTGGCGGAACTCCTTGTAGGTGGTCGAGCCCATGCAGCGCAGCTTGCCGCCCTGCAGGGCCGGCTTGAGCAGGTTCGAGGCATCCATCGCACCACCCGAGGTCGCGCCGGCACCGATCACGGTGTGGATCTCGTCGATAAAGAGCACCGCGTCGGGATGGTCTTCCAGTTCCTGAACCACGGCCTTGAGGCGTTCCTCGAAATCGCCGCGGTACCGGGTGCCGGCCAGCAGAGCGCCCATGTCGAGCGAGAAGATCGTCGCACCTCGAAGCACTTCGGGCACCTCGTTATTAACGATCTTGCGCGCCAGGCCCTCGGCAATGGCCGTCTTGCCGACCCCGGGGTCGCCCACCAGCAACGGGTTGTTCTTGCGGCGCCGGCACAGAACCTGCACACAGCGCTCCACCTCGTGGCCGCGACCGATCAGCGGGTCCACCTCGCCCGCATGGGACTTCGCGTTGAGGTCCACACAGTACTTGGCCAGCGCGGATTCGTCCTTGCTGTCCTCGGGTGCGGCGCGGGTGCTGTCCTCGTCGACCTGTTCGGCGCCCGTGACCGGGCGGCTTTCGCCGTAGGCGGGGTCCTTGGCCACGCCATGGGCGATGAAGTTGACCGCGTCGTAGCGGGTCATGTCCTGATCCTGCAGGAAATAGGCAGCGTTCGATTCGCGTTCGGCGAAGATCGCGACCAGGACGTTGGCACCCGTAACCTCGGTCCGGCCCGAGGACTGGACATGGATCGCGGCGCGCTGGATGACGCGCTGGAAGGCCGCCGTCGGCACCGCTTCGGACCCCTCGACCTCGGTCACGAGAGTGGAAAGGTCGTCCTCGATGAACTCCTCCAGCGTCTTGCGCAACGCGTCGAGGTCGACCGAACAGGCTTTCATCACCCGCGCGGCGTCCGGCTCGTCGATCAGGGCCAGCAGAAGGTGCTCCAGCGTGGCCAGTTCGTGGCGCCGCGCATTGGCCAGCGCCAGCGCTCCGTGGATGGACTGCTCAAGTGTCGTTGAAAAAGATGGCACGTTGCGTGCTCCTCTGTCGGGGGTCGTCGGGGGATGGCCCCGTATACGACCGTGGCCTCATACCTTTAAGTTTTGGTTCCATGGCGCAGGTTTCAAGCAAAATCTGCCCCCGAGCCATTCACTTTATCCGCAATGTGCCGCGATGCCTTCAGATTCGGCCCTTTATCAATGCCCCGGACCCGGGCGGACATGACGCAGGCCCCCTTTACTGGAACCGGTCGCGGCGGGCGCGGACCTCGGTAAAGACGTCAACCGCGCTGGCCTCGGGCATCCCGAGCGCCGCTTTCAGGTCGGGCTGGTCGGCGCGCAGGAAGGGATTGGTCGCCTTTTCCTCGGCCAGGGTCGAGGGCACGGTGGGGCGTCCCTCGGCCCGCGCGGCGGCGATGGCCTCGCCTCGCGCCAGCAGGTCTGGGTTGTCCGGATCTACGGTCAGCGCGAAGCGGTAGTTCGTCTCGGTATACTCATGACCCGAGCAGACCCGCGTTTCGTCGGGCAGCGCGCGCAATTTCAGAAGGCTTTGCCACATCTGCGCGGCGGTGCCCTCGAACAGGCGACCGCAGCCCAGCGCCATCAGGCTGTCAGCGGTGAAGACCGCCGCTGCGGCGGGCACGTATGCCGCGATATGCCCTTGGGTGTGTCCCGAGACGTCGAGCACACGCGCCTCGGCCCCGCAAGTGGTGAAGGTATCGCCCTCGGCGACCTCCAGGTCCATCGGGGGCAGGCGGTGTGCATCGGCGGCGGCCCCGATCACCCGGGCCCCGGCGCGCAGGTCGGCGACCCCCTCGACGTGGTCGCCGTGGTGGTGGGTTATCAGAAGGTCGGTCAGCCGCCAGCCGCGGGCTTCCAGCGCGGTGCGTATCGGCGCCGTCTCCGGCGCGTCCACGAGAAGCGTCCGGCCGTCCTGGGGGTCATGCAGGAGGAAGGCGTAGTTGTCCTGCCGGCAAGGGACGGTCACGAGCTCCAGGGGCATGGCGTTTTCTCCTCTCCTTGATAAACTCGGTACGAGTGTGACCGAGGCGGGCGAGTGCTGCAATGCATCTGGACGTGCACGACATCCGGGACTTCTACTATCGCAGCACCCTGGGCCGCGCGGCACAGAGCGTGATCCGGGGTGAACTGCAACGTCTCTGGCCCGAGGCCAAGGGCCAGAACGTGGCCGGTTTTGGCTTCGCGGTGCCCCTTCTGCGGCCCTTCCTGGGCGAGGCGCGGCGAGTCATCGGACTGATGCCCGGCCCCCAGGGCGTGATGTCCTGGCCGGCGGGCCAGCCCAATATCAGCGTCCTGTGCGAGGAGCACCTCTGGCCGCTGGCCACGGGCAGCGTCGACAAGCTGGTGCTGTTGCACGGGCTGGAGACCTCGGACCGGCCAGCCGCGGTACTGGCCGAGTGCTACCGCGTGCTTGGTCCCGGTGGGCGGGTGGTCTTCATCGTGCCAAATCGCGGCGGGCTATGGTCGCGGTCGGATCGCACGCCCTTCGGCTATGGGCGCCCCTATTCCCTTTCCCAGCTCGAGGCGCAGCTCCGCGGCGCGGGCTTCGTGCCTGAACGGGCGCTCTCGACGCTCTACCAGCCGCCGTCGCGCCGTCGCACCTGGCGCAGGTTCGGCCGGGTGCTGGAAACAGTCGGCCGCCATCTGCCGGTCTTTGCCGCGGGCGGCGTGCTGATGGTCGAGGCCAGCAAGCAGGTCATCGCACCCTCGAGCCCGGGGCTGGCCGAACGGGTGCGGCGGCCGTTGCGCGTGCTGGAGGGCCGTCCGCAGCCGGCCGGTGCGTCCGGGCGGTGGCTGCGGGATGGATGCCGGCCGGATCCCGAGGTGCTGGCGGTGCCGCGGGGTGTATGCGGCAGTATGCCATTGTGTGCGGCTGGCGACCGGACCTCGGTGCAGGATATGGCGCAAAGCGTCGCACCCCGGTGCGACGCCCTTGAAAAAGGCGCCGAAGCCCAGCGCGAAAAGCCGCGCAAGAAGGTTGCCCCACCAAAAGCCCTCTGCTACATCCCGGCCTGATCTCGCGCCCGCTGCATTCCGCTCGGGTAAGTCTCGCTGCCTTCACACCCCCGACAACATGACGGGTGGTCCGTGCGGGCCTTGAAATCGGAAGGGTGGACGTGTCCGAACCAGCTTCGATCTCGACCGGCATCGCCGAGCGCTATGCCACAGCCGTCTTCGACCTCAGCAAGGAGGGTGGGGCCGGCGGCCTCAAGGCCCTCGAAACCGACATTGATGCCCTCTCGGCAGCACTGAAAGACAGTGCCGATCTGCGCGCTTTGCTCGCGTCCCCGATCCATTCGCGTGCCGATCAGGGCAAGGCGATCTCGGCCGTCGCCAAAAAGATGTCCCTGTCCGACACGATGACCAACACGCTCGCCCTGATGGCCGGCAAGCGTCGTCTTTTCGTCGTCCCGCAGATGCTGGCGGCCCTGCGTGCCATGCTGGCCGAGGAAAAGGGCGAGGTGACCGCCGAGGTGGTCACGGCCAAGGCGCTGACCCAGAAACAGTCCGACGCGCTAGCCAAGACGCTGAAAGAGCGTGTCGGCGCGGACGTCCGGATTAATGCGACCGTCGATGAAAGCCTCATCGGCGGTCTTGTTGTCAAGGTGGGCTCGAAGATGATCGATACCTCGATCAAGGCCAAGCTCTCCGCACTCCAGAACACCATGAAAGAGGCCCGGTAATGGCGATCCAAGCTGCAGAGATTTCTGCGATCCTCAAGGACCAGATCAAGAATTTCGGCCAGGAGGCCGAGGTGGCCGAGGTTGGCCGCGTGCTGTCGGTTGGCGACGGGATCGCCCGCGTCTACGGGCTGGACAACATCCAGGCCGGCGAAATGGTCGAGTTCCCCGGTGGCATCCGGGGCATGGCCCTGAACCTGGAAAGCGACAACGTCGGCGTCGTGATCTTCGGGTCGGACCAGGCCATCAAGGAAGGCGACACGGTCAAGCGGACCAATGCCATCGTGGACGTGCCCACCGGTGACGCGCTTCTGGGCCGCGTTGTCGACGGTCTGGGCAATCCGCTGGATGGCAAGGGCCCGATCGAGACGACAACCCGGAGCGAGGCCGACGTCAAGGCCCCCGGCATCATCCCGCGCAAGTCGGTGCACGAGCCCATGGCAACGGGCCTCAAGGCCGTGGACTCGATGATCCCGATCGGCCGCGGTCAGCGCGAACTCATCATCGGCGACCGCCAGACCGGCAAGACCGCCGTGGCGCTGGACACGATCCTGAACCAGAAGGCCTACAACGACGCCGCCGGCGACGACGAGAGCAAGAAGCTCTATTGCGTCTACGTGGCGGTCGGCCAGAAACGGTCCACAGTGGCCCAGCTGGTCAAGAAACTCGAAGAGAACGACGCTCTCGAATACTCCATCGTCGTGGCCGCGACCGCCTCCGACCCGGCGCCGATGCAGTTCCTGGCCCCCTATGCCGCCACCGCCATGGCCGAGCATTTCCGCGACAACGGCCGCCACGCGCTGATCGTCTACGACGACCTGTCCAAGCAGGCCGTGGCCTATCGCCAGATGTCGCTGCTCCTGCGCCGTCCGCCGGGGCGCGAAGCCTATCCGGGCGACGTGTTCTACCTGCACTCGCGCCTGCTTGAGCGCTCGGCCAAGCTCAACGAGGACAACGGCTCGGGGTCGCTGACAGCGCTGCCGATCATCGAAACCCAAGGCGGCGACGTGTCGGCCTTCATCCCGACCAACGTGATTTCGATCACCGACGGCCAGATTTTCCTGGAGACCGAGCTGTTCTACCAGGGCATTCGTCCGGCCGTGAACACCGGCCTGTCGGTGTCGCGGGTGGGGTCATCGGCGCAAACCGGCGCGATGAAGTCGGTCGCCGGCCCGGTCAAGCTGGAGCTGGCCCAGTACCGCGAGATGGCCGCCTTCGCGCAGTTCGGCTCGGACCTCGATGCCGCCACGCAGAAGCTTCTGAACCGTGGCGCGCGCCTGACCGAGTTGATGAAGCAGCCGCAGTATTCGCCGCTGACGAATGCCGAAATCGTCTGCGTCATCTATGCCGGGACGCAGGGGTATCTGGACGATCTTGCCGTGTCAGACGTGGGCCGGTTCGAGCATGACATGCTTCATTTCCTGCGCACCAAGCGCAAGGACGTGCTGGACTACATCACCAAGGACGATCCCAAGATCAAGGGTGAGGCCGAGGAGAAGCTCAAGGCCGCGATTGACGAGTTCGCCAAGGACTTCGCCTGATCTGACTTGAACCGAACCGGAAAGGACGAAGGCTTATGCCAAGTCTCAAGGACCTGAAGAACAGGATCGAGTCGGTCAAGTCGACCCGCAAGATCACCAAGGCCATGCAGATGGTGGCCGCCGCGAAACTGCGGCGGGCCCAGGACGCGGCCGAGGCGGCACGGCCCTACGCCGACCGTTTCAACGCGGTGATGGCGGGACTGGCGGCCAGCGTGGGCGACAGCGACAGCGCGCCCGTGCTGCTGCGCGGCACCGGCGACGACCAGACCCAGCTGCTGGTGGTCCTGACCGCCGAGCGTGGCCTCTGCGGGGGCTTCAACGCCAATATTGCCAAGCTGGCCCGCACCAGTGCCCAGGAGCTGAGCGATCAGGGCAAGACCGTCAAGATCCTGACAGTGGGCAAGAAGGGGCGCGACGCGCTGCGGCGCGACTGGGGCGACCACTTCATCGGTCATGTTGACCTGTCCGAGGTCAAGCACGTGGCCTACGAGAACGCCAGGGAAATCGCCCGGGACATCTTGGGCCGTTTCGACGCGGGCGAATTCGACGTGGCCACGATCTTCTACTCGGAGTTCGTCAACGTCGTTACCCAGAATCCCAAGGCCCACCAGGTGATCCCCTTCGAGGTGCCCGAGGGCACCGAGGCCGAGGGCGGGACGCTGTATGATTACGAGCCCGGCGAGGAAGAGATTCTCGCCGACCTGCTGCCGCGTGGCGTTGCCACGGCGATCTTCGCGGCCCTTCTGGAAAACGGCGCCTCGGAACAGGGCGCGAGAATGAGCGCGATGGACAACGCCACCCGGAACGCGGGCGAGATGATCGACAAGCTGACGATCGAGTACAACCGTTCGCGCCAGGCCGTCATCACCAACGAGCTGATTGAAATCATTTCGGGCGCCGAGGCGCTCTAAGAGAACCGGAGAAACGACAATGGCAAACGCAAAAGGCAAGATCACCCAAGTGATTGGCGCCGTCGTGGACGTGCAGTTCGACGATGAGCTGCCGGCGATCCTTAACGCGCTGACCACCGACAACAACGGAAAGAAGCTGGTTCTCGAGGTTGCCCAGCACCTCGGCGAAAGCACCGTGCGCACCATCGCCATGGACGCCACCGAGGGTCTGGTCCGCGGGCAGGAAGTCACCGACACCGGCGCGCCGATCTCGGTGCCGGTGGGCGACGCCACCCTTGGCCGCATCCTCAATGTCATCGGCGAACCCGTGGACGAGGGCGATCCGGTGGACACCAAGGAGATGCGCCCGATCCACGCCAAGGCCCCGGAATTCCAGGAACAGTCCACCGAGTCCGAGATCCTGGTGACCGGCATCAAGGTCATCGACCTTCTGGCGCCCTATTCCAAAGGCGGCAAGATCGGTCTCTTCGGCGGCGCCGGTGTCGGCAAGACGGTTCTGATCATGGAACTGATCAACAACATCGCCAAGGTGCACTCGGGCTACTCGGTCTTCGCCGGTGTCGGGGAACGCACCCGCGAGGGCAATGACCTTTACCACGAGATGATCGAATCCAACGTCATCAAGCCTGACAATCTGAGCGAAAGCCAGGTCGCGCTGGTCTATGGCCAGATGAACGAACCGCCGGGGGCCCGTGCCCGAGTCGCCCTGACCGGCCTGACCCTGGCCGAGCAGTTCCGCGACCAGTCCGGAACGGACGTTCTGTTCTTCGTCGACAACATCTTCCGCTTCACGCAGGCCGGTTCCGAGGTCTCAGCGTTGCTGGGTCGCATTCCTTCGGCGGTGGGCTACCAGCCGACACTGGCCACCGACATGGGCCAGATGCAGGAACGCATCACCTCGACGAAGTCCGGTTCAATCACCTCGATCCAGGCCGTCTACGTGCCTGCGGACGACCTGACCGACCCGGCCCCGGCCACGACCTTCGCCCACCTGGACGCGACGACGGTTCTGAACCGTGCGATCTCGGAAAAGGGTATCTATCCGGCCGTTGACCCGCTCGACTCCAACTCGCGCCTGATGGACCCGCAGATCGTCGGCCAGGAGCACTACGAGGTGGCCCGCGACGTGCAGGGTATTCTTCAGCGCTACAAGGCGCTTCAGGACATCATCGCCATCCTTGGCATGGATGAACTGAGCGAGGACGACAAGCTGACCGTGGCCCGCGCCCGCAAGATCGAGCGTTTCCTGAGCCAGCCCTTCGACGTGGCCAAGGTCTTTACCGGGTCCGACGGCATCCAGGTGTCGATCGAGGATACCATCGCGTCTTTCAAGGCGGTGGTTGCCGGTGAATACGATCACCTGCCCGAAGGCGCCTTCTACATGGTCGGCGGTATCGAGGACGTGGTCGCAAAGGCCGAGAAAATGGCCGCAGACGCGGCATAAGGAGTCCTCATGGCAAACGCGCTTCACTTCGATCTCGTCAGCCCCGAGCGGCGCCTTGCGCAGCTTGAGGCGACAGAGATCCGCATCCCCGGTGCGGACGGGGAGATGACGGCCATGGCCGATCATGCCCCGACGATCACAACACTGCGCCCTGGTCTGCTGACCGTGACGCATGATGGCGGCTCTGACGATTACGTGGTCTCGGGCGGCTTTGCCGAGATCAATGCCGAAGGGATCACGGTTCTGGCCGAAAAGGCGCTTCCGCGGGGCGAGATGACCCAAGAGGTCTACGAACGCCTCGTCGACGAGGCGCAGCAGGCCTATGACAAAGCCAAGGAGACCTTCAAGAACGAACCCGGTCCCGTCGACGATGCGGCCAAGCTGCTTGCCGACATGGTGGCCATCGGCGGCCATATCGGGCTGACCCCGAGGCAGCCTAACCTGTAAGCGGGCAGGTTTGATCCGGGATTGGGGCGCCTTCGGGCGCCCTTGTCGTTTCTGGCGCCCAAGGCTGACCGCCACGGCTGCCGAGCGCGGGACCCAAGACAGGCAAGGCAGCCTGCGATCATTCCGGTTGCAAGGCGCGTGCCGTGCGCCGAAGATGCCGGAACTGTGACAGAGAGCCGCCGGAGCGGCCTCCAGGGAAAAGCGGATGAAACGGTTTCGAAACCATCTGATCGGCGTCGAACAAGGCGATTTCGTCTTGTTCTCGGATTTCGAGACGGACGGCGAAATGTGGACCGGCGAGGGCGAGCGGCGCATGCGCGCGCGCATCGACTTCTCGGAAAGCTATCGCAAACCACCTGCGGTACAGCTCGCACCGTCAATGTGGGACATATCGAACACCGCCTTCGCACGGGTCGACCTGCGCGCCGAGGAAGTGACCGAAGAGGGCTTTGTCATCGCCTTTACCACCTGGGGCGACACCAAGATCGCGCGGATACGTGTCAGCTGGACCGCCATTGGCGAATTGCGCCATGTCGATGACTGGGATCTCTACTGACCCTTGACGCGGCCGCCGACGTCGCCCGATCAGAGGCTGGTATACATTCCCTCGTAGATCGGCGTCAGGGTCTCGTGGTCGAAAAGCGAGGACACGCTGGTGCCGTTCCAGATGTTGAGGATCGCCTGGGCAAACATCGGCGCGGTACGCACGACGCGGATATTTGGGCAATCCTGCACAGGCTTGGTGGCCTGGATACTGTCGGTGATCACCAGCGACTTCATGACCGAATTGGTGATCCGTTCGACGGCCGGACCGGACAGCACACCATGAGTGATGTAGGAATGAACCTCGGTGGCGCCGTGTTCGATCAGCACCTCGGCGGCCTTGCACAGCGTTCCGGCGGTATCGCAGATGTCGTCGACGATGATGCATTTCTTGCCGCGCACGTCGCCGATCACAGTCATTTCTGCGATCTCGCCGGGTTTCTCGCGCCGCTTGTCGACGATGGCAAGCGGTGCGTTGATACGCTGGGCCAGCTCGCGCGCACGGGCCACGCCGCCCACGTCGGGGCTGACCACCATCACGTCCTGGGCACCCTTGAAATTGTGCTGGATATCCAAGGCGAAGATGGGGCTGGCATAGAGGTTGTCCACGGGAATATCGAAGAAGCCCTGGATCTGGGCCGCGTGCAGGTCCATTGTCAGGATGCGTTCCACCCCGGCCCTGACCAGCATGTTGGCCACCAGCTTGGCCGAAATGGGCGTGCGCGCCTTGGTGCGGCGGTCCTGGCGGGCATAGCCGAAATAGGGGATCACTGCCGTGATCCGCGCGGCGGATGACCGGCGCAGCGCGTCGCACATGATCAGCAGTTCCATAAGGTTGTCATTCGCGGGGTTCGATGTCGGCTGGATCACGAACATGTCCTCGCCGCGTACGTTTTCGAAGACCTCGACGAAAATCTCGCCGTCGTTGAACCGTTCGACCCGGGCATCAACCAGCTCGACGTTGATGCCGCGATGCATGGACATCCGCCGCGCGACGGACTGGGCAAGTGGCATGTTGGCATTGCCCGAGATGAGCTTGGGCTCGACGATATTCGGCATGTGGCGGGACCCCGAGGTGACAGATTCGTGACGTTGACACCGCTTAGCATGGGTCTAACCTGCCGCAAAGAAAGCAGGCAGGGGGTGCGGGGCAAATGCTGCAGATTGACTACTACTTCGTGACGATTTCGCCATTCACCTATCTGGCGGGGACCCGGCTGGAAGAAATCGCCGGGCGTCACGGCGCCCGGATCACCTACAAGCCGCTCGACATCATGGCACTGTTCGCGCGCACCGGTGGCACGCCCCCGGCCGAGCGTCACCCGAACCGACAGGCGTACCGCTTGCAGGACATGCGCCGGTCGGCGGCGCGAGCGGGGATGCCGATCACCCTCAAGCCCGCGCATTTCCCGGCCAACCCGGCGCCGTCCTCCTACGCGATCATCGCCGCGCAAAATGCAGGGGGCGGTGATCTGGGCGGACTGGTCCATGCGATTCTTCGGGCCTGCTGGGCCGAGGAAAAGGACGTGGCCGATGATGGCGTCATCCGCGCGGCACTGGAACAGAACGGATTCGATCCGGGGCTCGCGGACAGCGGTCTTCTGAGCGGGGCCGAGACCTATGCGGCCAACCTCGAAGAGGCTGTCGCGCGTGGCGTTTTCGGCTCGCCCTTCTATGCCGTTGGGGATGAGCTTTTCTGGGGCCAGGACCGGTTGGAAGACCTGGATTTGTACTTGGCGGGCAAGCTCTAGCCCCGCATGACCGACAAGAACGCGTCGACGCCCTCGGGGCCGATGGACCAGTCGCAAACCAGCCGTGCGGTCAGGGGGTCCTCCGGAGAGCCCTCGTGCGGGTCCCCGTCCCAGACGTAATAGTAGGCACCCGCGTCGAGAAGCCGCTTGTGCAGGCGGCGCGGAAAACGTGCGAATATGATGTTTGCGTCCGGTTGATGCAGGAATTCTACGCTGCCTTGCTGCCGCAAGCCGTCGGCAAGCCGGGCGCAGGTCGCGTTGGCGCGGCGCGCCATCTCCAGCCAGAGGTCATCGCCGAGGTAGGCTTCCATCTGGGCCGACAGGTAGCGGTGCTTTGAGAACAGGTGCGCGCCGCGCTTGCGGCGCAACTCGAATTCCCATGCCTTTTCCGGGTCGAACAGGATTACCGCCTCGGCCCCGATCAACCCGTTCTTGGTGCCGCCGAAGCTGACCGCGTCGATCCCCGCCTTCCAGGTCATTTCCGCCGGCGTGCAGCCCAGCGCGACCAGCCCATTGGCAAAGCGCGCGCCGTCAAGGTGGGTCTTCAGCCCGAAATCGCGGGCGATCCCGGTCAGCGCGGCAATCTCCGAAGGGGTGTATACCGTGCCCTTTTCGGTGGCGTTGGTGATGGAGACCGGCCCGCGCTGGGGGCCGTGGACGCCGCGGCTTTCCTCGGCTGCGATGGCCGCCTGCAGAGCGTGCGGGTCCATCTTGGCGTCCCGGTCGCCCACAAGGGTCAGCTTGGCGCCGCCGGAATAGAACTCCGGCGCGTTGCATTCGTCCTCGTTTATATGGGCCATCGCGGTGCAGAAGACCGTGTCCCAGGGGTTCGACATGGTGGCCAGAGCGAGTGCATTGGCCGCCGTGCCCGTGGCCACGAGGTAAACCGATGCGTCCGGCGCCTCGAACACATCGCGCAGGCGGTCACGCACCCTGTCCATGGCCGGTTCCGCGCCATAGGCACTGGTATAGCCCTCGTTGGCGCGGGCCAGAGCGTCGATGACCGCGGGATGGGCCGGGCCGCCATTGTCGGAGGCAAAGAACATCTAGAGTGGCTCCTCGATTATATGGTCTTCCCATTCGTCGTCCGGCGTTTCGAATTCGCTGACCGTCAGGTCCTGCACCGAGACGCCCGCGTCATGTACCGTCCGGGGGTCGCCCGAGATCAGGGGGTGCCAGTGAAACAATTCCCGCCCTTCATGAACCAGCCGGTAGGCACAGGTTTGCGGCAGCCAGTACATGTGCTGTTCGATGGTCTCCGGCGTCAAGCGGATGCAATCGGGCACGAACTGATGGCGAATGTCGTACTGGGTGCAGCGGCAGGTGGCATCGTCCAGCAGGCGACAGGCCACACGGGTCAGGGCGACCTCGCCGGTGTCGGCATCCTCCAGCTTATTCAGGCAGCACTTGCCGCAGCCATCGCAGAGCGCTTCCCATTCTGCCTCGGTCATCTTTCGCATCGGCACACGCGCCCAGTATTCGGGTCGCAGCCCGTCGCGTTTGATCGGATCAGACATGGGCAAGAATGCCCCGGGCCCGGGCACAATCGGCGTTCATCTGGGCGATCAGGGCATCGACATCGTCGAACCATTCTTCGCCGCGCAGGTGCTCGACAAGGGCCACGCTCAGGTGCGCGCCGTAAAGGTCGCCCGCGAAATCGAACAGATAGGTTTCGCAATTGGCGGCGTTGACCCCGAAGGTCGGGCGCACCCCGATCGAGGCGGCGCCCTGATACTGCCCACGGTAAGGGCCGTCTAGAACCTTGACCAGCACGGCGTAGACGCCGAATTTCGGTGGGTACAGCCCGTCTATGGACATGTTGGCGGTGGGAAAACCCAGGTCGCGTCCACGCTGGTCGCCCTGGATCACCGGGCCGTCTATGCGGTGCCAGTGGCCCAGCATCTCGGCGGCGATACGGGGTTTGCCGTCACTGAGCGCGGCGCGGATCGCTGTGGAGGAGGCCGCGCCCGAGGCGGTGCGCAGAATCGGCGCGACGGTTACGCCAAAGCCCATCTCGGACCCGAAGCGGCGCAGGCTGTCGGCATTGCCTGTGCGCCCCTTGCCGAAACAGAAATCCTGCCCGACGACCACATTGGCCACGCCCAGGCTGTCGCGCAGGATGTGTTCGGCAAAAGCCCGATCGCTGAGTTCGGAAATCGCGGCGGTGAAGGGCAACTCGTACAGGTGCTCAACCCCGATCTCTTCCAGCCGGTGCGCGCGGGTCTCGGCGTTCATCAGGCGAAACGGCGGGATCTCCGGGCGCAGGACCTCGCGGGGGTGCGGTTCGAAGGTCAGCACGCCCAGCGGCGCATCCGCGTGGCGGGCGAGGTCGATAACGGCCTGGTGGCCCAGGTGCACCCCATCGAAATTGCCGATCGCGACCGAGGCGCCTTTGTCCTCGGGCGGGACGAAATCTATGTCGCGGGTGATGCGCATGCGCGACGCGTAGCGCGGCGCGGCGACGGTGGCAAGCGCCGGTCGATCCTTGGGGACCTGAAGATAAACCGGCTCGGCCCACGAGGCCGGATCGGGTCGCCGCCGGCGGTGTCAGTCGAACTTGGCCGACGGTGCCAGGACCTTGGCTTCCCCGGTCAGGACCTTCTTGCCATCCACGAGGCAGCGGGTCTCCATCGTCACGCGGCGCTTTGCCGGTTCTATCCCGGTTACCTCGACCTCGGCGGTGACGCGGTCGCCGGGACGGACGGGGCCGAGAAACTTCATCGTCTGGCCGAGGTACACAGTGCCGTGGCCGGGCAACTGTTCGCCGATCACCGCCGAGACCAGCCCGGCGGTCAGCATCCCGTGGGCAATGCGCCCCTCGAAGATCGTGTCGCGGGCGTAGGCGTCGTCCAGGTGCACGGGGTTGTGGTCGGTCGAGACGGCCGCGAACATCTCGATATCCTGGTCGGTGATGGTCTTGGACAGGGACCGGGTCATGCCGATCTCGATATCCTCGATGCAGATCGTTCCGCGCGGCAGGTTGTCGAGCATTTCACGCTCCTCGGGCAACAAAAAATCCCCCACTTGTCGTGGTGTGTAATTTTGTTACTTCGCGAACGCAGAAAACTCAAGCGGCAATTTGCCTAGCGCAGGAATCCGATCGCATAGGTCGGATGCACCATTTCCCGCTCCGTATAGGTCGTCAGCGCCTGCGGATCGGGAGCATGGCCGGTCATGGTTTCCTTCGCGGCCAGTCCTCCGGTGATGAAAAGGCTGTCTATGTCTTCTTGCTGGGCACCGAGGATATCGGTGTGAATCCCGTCGCCGATGGAGATGATACGCGGGTCGTCGAGGGCTCCGTTCAAGGCACCGTAGCGACGCCGGGCCAGGTCGTAGATCGGCGGATGTGGCTTGCCGAAATAGAGGCTCTCGCCCCCCATCTCGGTATAGAGCGCGGCCAGCGCCCCGGCGCACCATTCCCGCGCGCCGCCGCGGTCCACCACCATGTCCGGATTGGCGCAGAGCAGTTTTAGCCCTTTCTGCTTGGCATATAGGAACTGCGGCCGGTTGACCCCGGGGTCGGCATGGGGATCGAACGGTCCGCAGCAGACGATGCCTTCGGCCTGGTCCAGCTCCACCACCTCGATCTCGACCGGCTCCTCGATGATACGCAGCGGTTCGAAGAAGGACCTGTCGTGCTTTTCGCCCATGAACCAGACCTTGCGGCCCACTGCGCCACGGAACATGGCCGCGCGGGCGCTGTCGCCGCTGGTGGCGATACTGTCCCAGGCGTCGTCAGGAATGCCCAGGCTGCCGATCTGCGCCTCGACAGGGCCACGGGCCCGGGGGGCATTGGTGACCAGCACGACCTTGCCGCCGTGCGCGCGGAACCCCTGCATGGCCGCCACGGCGTCCGGAAAGGCCCGCACGCCATCGTGCATGCACCCCCAGAGATCGACGAAAGCCACGTCGTACCGGTCGGAGATGTCGGCGAATGTCTGGATGATCTCGGTCATTGTGGTGCTTTCAGGCAGGATTATCATGCCCAGATAGCGCGTTTTGGAGACCGGGGGGAAGAGGCGGGGGTGGACTGTTTCGCCGCGCTGCATATGTTCGGCCGCGAACCCGTCAGAATGAGGCCCCCCATGAGCGACGCAGACCTGCCTTTCGACCCCGCGATGCTGGACAAGCTGGCCGAGGTGGCCGTGCATGTGGGGTTGGGTCTCGAACCCGGCCAGAACCTTGTCCTGACCGCCCCGGTCGAGGCGCTGCCGCTGGTGCGGCGCATCGCGGCGGCGGCCTATCGCGCCGGGGCGGCCAACGTGACCCCGATCCTGTCGGACGAGGCGGTGACACTGGCGCGCTTCATACATGGGACGGATGTGGCCTTCGATTCGGCGCCGGACTGGCTCTATCGCGGCATGGCCGAGGCCTTTGCGAACAACGCCGCGCGGCTGGCGATTTCCGCCGACAATCCGATGCTGCTCAAGGATCAGGACCCTGAAAGGACATCGCGCGCGGCCAAGGCCAATGCCGCGGCCTCCAAGCCCGCGTTGGAAAAGATCGCCAATTTCGACATCAACTGGAACATCGTCAGCTATCCGGGCCGGGCCTGGGCGAAACAGGTCTTTCCAGATCTTGCCGAGGCGCAGGCAGTGGCGAAACTGGCCGATGCGATCTTTGCCGCCAGCCGCGTGGACCGGGACGACCCCGTGGCCGAGTGGCAGGCCCATAATGCGAAGCTGCGCGCGCGCACCGAGTGGCTCAATTCGCAGGCCTTCAGTGCCCTGCACTTCACCGGTGGCGGCACCGATCTCAAAGTGGGTCTGGCCGACGGGCACGAATGGAAAGGCGGCGCGTCTCAGGCCAAGAACGGCATCACCTGCAATCCGAACATTCCCACCGAAGAGGTCTTTTCCACCCCGCACAAGGACCGGGTGGATGGCGTGGCCCGCGCGTCGAAACCGCTGGTTTACCAGGGCACGCCCATCGAGAATATCGAGGTCCGGTTCGAAAACGGCCGTATCGTCGAGGCAAGCGCCAGCGAGGGCGAGGCGACCTGGAAGAAGCTGATCGACACCGACGAGGGCGCGGCGCGCCTGGGCGAGGTGGCGCTGGTTCCCCATGGCTCGCCCATTTCGCAATCTGGACTGCTGTTCTTCAACACGCTCTACGACGAGAACGCCGCCTGCCATATCGCGCAGGGCCAGTGCTATTCCGATTGCTTCGTGGACGAGATCGCCAGCGACCCTGACAAGGTCTCGGCCGGCGGCGGCAACAGCAGCCTGATCCACGTGGACTGGATGATCGGTGGGCCCGAGACCGACATCGACGGGATCAAGCCCGACGGCACCCGTGTGCCGGTCTTCCGCAAGGGCGAATGGGCCAGCGCGGTCTGACCCGCGTCACCAATAGGCCGGGTCATCGATCGCCGGCACGCAATGTGCCGGCCCCTTGATCGGGTGCAGCGGCGCGTCGGTCAGCGATTGCGCCAGCCAGCCCTCGGGCATTTGCAGGGGGCGCGGTGCCGGAACCGTCTCGGTCGTGACGGGCTGGAACCCGACCTTGCCGTAATACGCCGGGTCGCCGTAGGTCACGGCCACGTCCGCGCCCACGCGCCGCATCTCGGAAAGGCCGTATTGCAGCAGCGATTGCCCCACGCCCTGCCCCTGTTGATCGGGTGCCACCGCCACCGGGGCCAGCAGGAAAACGCCGCGGTGATCGTCGGGCACATGCAGGCGCGAAAAGATGATCGCTCCGGCCAGCGTGCTGCCGTCCCACGTGGTGAAGACATGCAGATCGCTGTCCGACGTGTCAGACAGCAGGTCGCGCGCCAGCTTGCCGATCAGGGCGCCTTCGTCGGGGCCTTCGGACGCGCTGAAGGTCGCTTCGAACAGCCGGGCGATGGCTTCGGCTTGCGGTTTGAAATCGGACGAATGCTGCATGAAAAACCCCTTTTCGAGGCTTGATATAGCCCGGGCGCGCAGAACAGAAAACCCCCACCGCGCGGTGTCGCGACGGGGGCTGAATCAGCAGACGTGGCTTACAGCGCCAGGTTCGGGATGATCTGCTTCTTGCGCGACATGACCCCCGGCAACACGACGGTGTCGCTGTCGACGGTCGCGCCAAAGCTCTTCTCGGCCACGGTTTTCACGGTGTCGTTGGGCACCAGCAGCGTTGCCTCTTCGCGCAGGATGTCGACGACGAACAGCAGAACCTCGTCCACGCCATCTTCGGCCGCGACATCCTTCATGCTGGCCATCAGGCTGTCCTTGCGGCCCAGCGGGATCTCGGGTGCGGTGGTTTCCAGGACGGAGACGCGGAACTTGGTGCCTGACACCTCGTATTCCTTGCTGTCCATGCGGATCAGCTCAGCATCGGAGAAGGCCGACACGTCGGACTTGGCCGCGAACATCTCGGCGGCGTAATCGGTCAGGTTCAGGCCAAGATCGGCGGCGAGGCTTTCGGCCAGCGCCTTGTCCTGTTCGGTGGTGGTGGGGCTGCGGAATTCCAGCGTGTCGGACAGGATACAGGACAGCATCAGCCCCTTGACCGGATCGGTCAGCTTGTCGGCATTGGGCCCCATCAGGTTGTGCATGATGGTGGCGGTACAGGCCAGCGGTCGGATCGTGATGTTGATCGGACCCCTGGTTTCCAGCCCGCCGACCAGCTTGTGATGGTCGATGATCGCCTGCACGTCGGCGCCGTTGATATTCGCGGGCAGTTCGGCGGGGTTGTTGGTGTCCACGACCACGCAAGCCTGGTCGTCGGCCACGTCCTCGATGATCTCGGGCGTGTCATAGCCCCAGCGGTTGAGGACGAAGGCGGCCTCGGTATTGGGGGCGCCCAGCAGGACGGGTTTGGCATCCTGGCCTTTGACCTGCGACAGGTACCAGGCCCAGATAAGGGGCGAGCCGGTGGAGTCGGTATCGGGGGCCTTGTGGCCGAAAACGAGTGTGGTCATTATTGATGAGTCCGTCTTTCAGGTGAATTCGCGGGCCTTATAGGGGGCATGGTATGGACTGTCACGTGACACAGTGTCAGGGCTGGCATGCGGATGGCACAAGACCGCTCGGCCATGCGTGAAAGCGATCTTTACCCCCCGGTGAAAGCCCACCTCGAGGCGCAGGGCTACGAGGTGAAGGGAGAGGTCGGGGCCGCCGACATTGTGGCACGGCTTGGCGACGAAGAACCGGTGATCGTCGAGTTGAAGACCGGGTTCTCGCTGGCGCTGTTTCATCAGGCCATCGCCCGGCAGGCGGCCAGCGAACTTGTCTATATTGCCGTGCCGAAGCCCAAGAAGGCGGCACAGGACAACGTCAAACTCGCCCGCATGCTGGGGCTCGGCGTGCTGTTTGTGCGGCCCCGCGACGGATTCGTCGAGGTTCTGGCCGATCCCGGCCCCTACCGCCCGCGCAAGTCGAAGAAGAAATCGGCCCGGCTGTTGCGCGATTTCGACCGGTTGCGGGGCGATCCCAACGCTGGAGGGGCCACGCGGCATGGCATCGTGACCGGCTACCGCCAGGATGCCTTGGCCTGCGCGCGGTTTCTGGCCGTGCATGGCCCGTCGCGCGGCGCTGTCGTCGCGGACTGGACCGAGGTGCCGGGTGCCACGCGGATCATGGCCGACAATCATTACGGCTGGTTTGATCGCGTCGCCCGCGGGGTCTACGAACTGAGCGACCATGGTCGAAGGGGCCTGACCGACTGGGGGGATGCCTGAGCCGGGCACGCGGGTCGGCCGCCGAAAGATGATCTTTTGCGGGAGCCGCCAACGCGTCGTTTTCTTCGGCACGCCGCTCGCCTGTTCCGCCCGGCGATCACGCCGGGCGGGCGCGGCCCTCTTCGCGCCGCATGGACGCCAAGGTCTCCGAATGAGCCGGAACGGCCAGGCGGGCCTTGGCCACTGCGCGATCAATCGGTCCCGTGCGCGTCACCCATCCCGACCGGCCGGTTCAGCCCGCGTTCGGGCATGGTGAAGGGCGTCGCGCAGGTCTCGGCCGGGATCGGTTCGACCGATGCCGGTGTTCGCACCAGCAGCCGCCGACCCGGTGTCGCGCGCGCCACCGGCACGCGGGCAAAGGCGATGTTGGCGCCGACCCCCGGCGAATAGAAGGCCGAGGTGACGTAGCCTATCTCCTCTTGCATTTCCGGGTCCAGGACGGGCCAGAAATCGGCGTTGTACCAATCGATCTGGCGACCGCCGAAGGTCAGCCCCACCAGCTTGTGAGCGACACCGCGCGCCGCGACCTCTTCGAGGGCCGTTTTGCCGATGAAGTCGGCTTTGTCCAGGTTCACCTGCCAGTCCAGCCCGACCTCGTAGGGCGTGGTCTCGAAATCCATATCTTGGCCATAGGACAGGATGCCGGCCTCCATGCGGCTGATGTGGTTGGGGGCGATCACCCGCAGGTGATAGGGCTCCCCTGCCGCGACCAGCCCGTCCCAGAGCGCGTCCGCATCACGGGTGGCGTTTCGCAGGTAGATCTCGAACCCTTCCTCGCCGGAGAACCCGGTCTTGGAGATGACGACGTCGCAGCCGAAGAGCGTGGTTTCCCTCAGGTTGAAGAATTTCATCGTCTTGACGTCCGCTACCCCGGCGTCCCGCAGAACCGAGGCGCTATCGGGCCCCTGCAACTGCACCGGTGCGACGTCGAGTTCCCTTACCGTGGCGTCGAACCGACCGTCGACATTCACCCCCTGCGCCCAGAGCGCAAGATCGGAATCCGAGATCGAGAGCCAGTACTCGTCCTCGGCGATCCTGAGCAGGACCGGGTCGTTGACGATGCCCCCGTCCCGGTTGCACAGGATCACGTAGCGCGCCTTGCCCGTGGACAGTTCCTTGTCGCCTGTCATGGCCCGGGTGACGAGGAAGTCCACGAAGGCGGTCGCGTCGGGGCCCTTGATCTGGATCTGGCGCTCGACGGCCACGTTCCACAGTGTCACGTGCCGTTTCAGGTAGTCGTATTCGCCGAGAAGACCGCCCTCGTCCTGCGAGAAGTAGAGCCGCGGATGATACATGCGGTTGTAGACGGTGACGGCGCGCGCCCCGTGCTCGACCGACTTGTGCCAGAAGGGTGACTTGCGCACCCGGGTGCCGATCAGCATGTCGACACGCGGTGCGCCGCTCTGGCGCAGGTTCACGGGCACGGTGCGGTTGGATGTCGGGTTCATGGTGGCCTCCCTTTCTTGCGGAGCTTGACCCATCCGATCTGGGTGTCTGCGCCGGGTTGTTGAAGGCCCGCGCGGCGGGACCGGAGAGGTCTTCGGCACTGGTAAGGGAGTATCAGGCAGGCACGATGTCGTGCCCGCCCCCGCAGGATCTAGCGATCCAACCGCGTCACGCGCCAGCCCCGGTCCTGCAACAACGCCAGCACGCCCTGATCTCCGATCAGGTGGGCGGCGCCGAAGGCCGCGAAGACCCTGTCATGATCGGTTGCGGCCTGTTCGATCACCGGAATCCAGCTGTGGTTCCGGTCGATCAGCAGGGCCTGCTCCATCGCGCGCATCTCGGCTTCGAAGTCGCCCGGACTCAGGCCCGTGGCAAAGCGGCCCACCGCGCGGTTGATGTGCCAACTGTAGGCCGGGCGGCGGTCGAAGTAGCCGTCCAGCATCGAAGCCACCAGCGCATCCATGACCCCCGGCGCCACCAGGCCCAGGCGCAAGGCCTCGAGCTGGTCCTCGAACGTGCCCGCCCGAAGCAGATCCAGCACAACGCGCCAATCCTCCAGCGCACGGACCGGCGTCCGGTCCTCGACCTCGGCGAGGATCAGGTTGTCGAGCCCCGCCTGGCCATCGCTCATGGCCGGGACGGCGCAGGGCGGCATGGCCAGCGTCATGGACAGGAACCATGGCTGCATACGCGCGGCCATGAATGGCGGCACGCCGCGTGCGCGGGCCGCCTGTGCGACGGCCTCCCAGGTGGGGCCGTCCAGCCGCTCGATCAGGCCGGGCCCCTCGGTAATCGTATAGCGCGCGGGGTTGGCGGAGATATGGGCCTGCACTGCGGCCTGGTCCTCGGTGGTGGCCTCGACCAGCAACAGATCGGCCGCCTCCAGCCGCGGGCGCACCCGGGACATGAGAGGCCGGAGCCGCGGATCAGGCAGGTGGATCGTGCCCAGCAGGGTCACGACACGGCCCTCGTGCTCGGCTTGCCAGTACAGCCCCTCGGCGAAAGGCGTCTCGGCGACCAGGGTCTCGATCCGGGCGGTCTCGGCCGCGGTCAGCCGCGCCTCCAGTCCCGGGCCGTTGCACTGGGCGGCCAGCGGCAGGGCCAGGCAGGCCATCAGGGCGGCAAGCAGGACATGCGACATGGGGCCTCCAGAGCGGGGGTGTGACAGGGCTTTGCACGGATGCTACTGCGCCAGTGTCGCTGGTGAAACCGGGATTCGACGCCCCGCCCGGGCCGGTGGCCGTCCGCAGTGCGATTTTGTCGCTGCGGCCCGTTGACACCAGTCCCGCGCTTGCCTAACTCCCTTCTGTTAGCACTCACTCGAAGTGAGTGCTAATATCCCGATGGGAACGAATGAGAACAAGTCTAGCTGAGGAGCTACTGATATGGCTTTCAAACCGCTTCATGACCGGGTGCTCGTGCGCCGCGTGGAAAGCGACGACAAGACCGCCGGGGGCCTGATCATCCCCGACAGCGCCAAGGAAAAGCCCCAGGAGGGCGAGGTCGTGGCCATTGGCGCAGGCGCCCGTGACGACGATGGCGACCGCATCAAGATGGACGTGTCCGAGGGTGACAAGATCCTCTTTGGCAAGTGGTCCGGCACCGAGATCTCCGTCGACGGTGAAGATCTGCTCATCATGAAGGAAAGCGACATCCTCGGCATCATCGCCTGAGGCTGAGCTTTTCCCCCGACAACAACCAAAAAGACGAGGAACGCGACAATGTCCGCAAAAGACGTCAAATTCGATACCGATGCCCGCAACGGCATGCTGCGCGGCGTGAACCTGCTGGCCGATGCAGTGAAGGTGACCCTCGGCCCCAAGGGCCGCAACGTGGTCCTGGAAAAATCCTTCGGCGCCCCGCGCATCACCAAGGACGGTGTCTCCGTCGCCAAGGAAATCGAGCTGGAAGACAAGTTCGAGAACATGGGCGCCCAGATGGTCAAGGAAGTGGCCAGCCGCACCAATGACGAGGCCGGCGACGGCACCACCACCGCCACCGTCCTGGCCCAGGCCATCGTCAAGGAAGGCACCAAGGCCGTGGCCGCCGGCATGAATCCCATGGATCTCAAGCGCGGCATCGACCTGGCCACCACCAAGGTCGTCGAAGCCATCAAGGCCGCCGCCCGCAAGGTCGAGAACTCCGAGGAAGTGGCCCAGGTTGGCACCGTTTCGGCCAACGGCGAAGCCGAGATCGGCCGGATGATCGCCGACGCCATGCAGAAGGTCGGCAATGACGGTGTCATCACCGTCGAAGAAAACAAGGGCACCGAGACCGAGACCGACGTGGTCGAGGGCATGCAGTTCGACCGTGGCTACCTGTCACCCTACTTCGTGACCAATTCCGATAAGATGGTCGCCGAGCTGGAAGACTGCCTGGTGCTGCTGCACGAGAAGAAGCTGTCCAGCCTGCAGCCCATGGTGCCCCTGCTCGAGCAGGTCATCCAGTCCCAGAAACCGCTGCTGATCATCGCCGAGGACGTCGAGGGCGAAGCCCTGGCCACCCTGGTCGTGAACAAGCTGCGTGGCGGCCTCAAGATCGCCGCCGTCAAGGCGCCGGGCTTCGGTGACCGCCGCAAGGCCATGCTGCAGGACATCGCGATCCTGACCGGTGGTCAGGTCATCTCCGAAGATCTCGGGATGAAGCTGGAAAACGTCACCATGGACATGCTGGGCCAGGCCAAGAAGATCGACATCACCAAGGATGAGACCACGATCATCGAAGGCGCCGGTGACACCGCCGAGATCGAGGCCCGCGTTTCCCAGATTCGCACCCAGATCGAGGAAACCACCAGCGATTACGACCGCGAGAAGCTTCAGGAACGCGTGGCCAAGCTGGCCGGTGGCGTCGCCGTGATCCGTGTCGGCGGCATGACCGAAACCGAGGTCAAGGAACGCAAGGATCGCGTCGATGACGCCCTGAACGCAACCCGCGCGGCCGTGCAGGAAGGCATTGTTGTCGGCGGCGGCGTTTCGCTGGTGCAGGGCGCCAAGGCGCTCGAAGGGCTGGAAGGCGAGAATATCGACCAGACCCGCGGCATCGACATCGTGCGGAAGGCGCTCGAGACCCCGCTGCGCCAGATCGCCGAGAACGCCGGTGTGGACGGTTCGGTCGTGGCTGGCAAGATCCGCGAGTCCAACGACAAGTCCTTTGGCTACAACGCCCAGACGGACGAATATGGTGACATGTTCAAGTTCGGCGTGATCGACCCGGCCAAGGTGGCGCGCACCGCGCTGCAGGATGCCTCGTCGATTGCCGGCCTGCTGATCACCACCGAGGCCATGATCGCCGACAAGCCGTCCAAGGACGGCGGCGGCGGTGCCGGCGGCGGCATGCCCGACATGGGCGGCATGGGCGGCATGATGTAAGTCGAGATTTCCCGACGGGAAATCGACTTCCGGAACACGGGTGCAGACAGGCGGAAAAGCCGAATCTCGACCGCCCGTGTTTTCCGGATGCCAACCAGGATACCAAGACCAAGGGCGCCCCAGCGGGGCGCCCTTTTCAGTCACGGAATGACGTCGATTCCCGGCCGCCTAGCGCAGGATCGGCTCCAGCGGGTCATAGGAGGGGGCACCCGGGTCGCCCCAGGCCACGGCGGCCAGGCTGTCAGGCTTCACGCGCAGCCCGGCCAACTCCGACCGTGAGACCCAGCGACGCAGGCTGACGACCTGTTCCGGGTCCTGCCAGTCGCCCGACAAGGCCCCTGAAACCAGCGTGCAGTGGAAGTAGATGTCGACCTGGTGAAAGCTGCCTTGGGGGTCGTGAAATTCATTGACCAGGCAGGGGGCATTCACACCAACCGTCAGACCGGTTTCCTCGTAGATCTCGCGGGCCAGGTTCTCTGGCAGGCTTTGGTGCGGGTCCACGCCGCCACCCGGCGCGCACCACAGGTCGCCACGCCCAGGATAGGCATTGACCAGCAACAGCTTGTCGCCCTGCATAAGCAGGCCGCGCACGGCAAGACGGACGGGGCGTGTCATGCGGGCGAGACTGGCAAGGGACCCGAGGCAAGGCAAGCGCCACCTGTTGCATGGCGTGCCGATGCCTATATGAAGCCCTATGCAAGCCGCGATTCTGAGTGTCCTGGTCCTGTTGACTCCGCTGCCCGCTCGGGGGGCGGACTGTGTCGTGTTGCTGCACGGTCTGGCCCGCACCGAGACCTCGTTTCTGGCGCTGGAGGAAATCCTCGAGGACGAGGGCTATATGGTCGTGAACGAGGGCTACCCCTCGACCAAGGCCAACATCGGAGATCTCGTGGCCGCAACGTTGCCGGGCCAGGTGGCTCAGTGCGGCGACAGGACGGTTCATTTCGTCACCCATTCCATGGGCGGCATCCTTGTGCGCGCCTGGCTGGCTGATCGGCGGCCGGCGAACCTTGGCCGCGTCGTGATGTTGGGGCCGCCCAACCACGGGTCGCAATTGGTGGATGTCTTTGGCGGCTACGAACCCTTTCGCTGGGTCAACGGCCCGGCCGGCCTGCAACTTGGTACCGATGGCGTGCCCGAGGCGCTGCCGCTGCCGGATTTCGAGCTCGGGGTGATCGCGGGCGACCGTACGTTGAACCCGATCTATTCCAACGTCATCGATGGGGCCGATGACGGCAAGGTTTCGGTCGAGTCCACCCGTATCGAGGGGATGGACGATCATATCATCTTGCCGGTCACCCATACCTTCATGATGACCAACCCGCTGGTCATGGCCCAGGTCCAGGCGTTCCTGGACACCGGGCGGTTCGACCGCGACCTGACCCTGCGCGCGGTGCTCTTCGGGCTGGACTGACCGGCCGAAAACCCGGGGCGAAGCAAACCGCGGAGTTTCCGTCAGCTCGCAGGTCCGGTGATCCTGTTGATGTGCCCCATCTTGCGGCCCGGCTTGATCGCGGTCTTCCCGTAGAGGTGAATCGCCGTGTTGGTGCCCGCCAGGTCCGGCACGCGCGAGAGGTCCGCGCCGATGAGGTTTTCCATCATCACGTTGGCATGGCGCGACCCGTCGCCGAGCGGCCAGCCCGCAATCGCGCGGATGTGCTGCTCGAACTGGTCGATTAGGCAGCCGTTCTGTGTCCAGTGTCCCGAATTGTGGACCCGGGGCGCGATCTCGTTGACCAGCAGACCCTGCGGGGTGACGAAGATCTCGACGCCCATGACGCCCACGTAATGCAGTGCGTTTAGGATATTCGCCGATGCCAGAACTGCGTCGCTGCGCTGGGCGGGGGACAGCGCGGCAGGGACTGTCGTCGAATGCAGGATACCGTCGCGGTGAATGTTCTCGCCCGGGTCGAAGCAGGCGATCGAACCATCCAGCCCGCGCGCCGCGATCACCGAGACCTCGCGCGTGAAATCGACCTGGCCCTCCAGGATCGCGGGGGCGCCGGCCATGGTTTCCAGCGCCGCCCCGGCCCGGTCGGGGGAGGTGATGCGGGCCTGACCCTTGCCGTCATAGCCGAAACGCCGGGTCTTGAGGATCGCGGGCGTGCCGATTTCCTCGATCGCTTCGGCCAGGTCGACCTCGTCATCCACCGCGGCGAAGGGGGCGGTGCCCAGGCCCTGTTCGCTCAGGAATGCCTTTTCCGTCAGCCTGTCCTGCGAGACGGCCAGCACCCGGCGCCCGGGCCGGATCGGCGTGCCTGCCTCCAGCAGGTCGAGCGCCGATGTGGGAATGTTCTCGAATTCGTATGTGATGACATCCACAGCCTCGGAGAAGGCCCGCAGGGCGGCCTCGTCCTCGTAGGCGGCCTTGACGTGGTAATTGCTGACATGGCTGGCGGGGCAATCGCCGGCGGGGTCATAGATGCAGGTCTTGAAGCCAAGGCGCGAGGCGGCGACCGACAGCATGCGGCCAAGCTGGCCGCCTCCGAGAATGCCGATGGTGGCGCCGGTTTGCAGGGGGTCAGTCATCGCTGGGCTCGTCGGGGATGGATGCGGAAAGAGCAGTGCGCCAATCGTCAAGGCGCGTGGCGAGGGCGGGGTCCTGCAAGGCGAGTATCTGCGCAGCCATCAGGCCGGCATTCTTCGCGCCAGCCGCACCGATCGCCATGGTGGCCACGGGAAAACCGCGGGGCATTTGCAGGATTGAATAAAGGCTGTCGACACCGGACAGTGCCTTGGTCTGGACCGGCACGCCGATCACCGGCACGCGGGTCTTGGAGGCCATCATGCCAGGCAGATGCGCGGCTCCGCCGGCGCCTGCGATGATGACCTGCAAGCCGCGCTCGACCGCCGTCTTGCCATAATCCCACAGCCGGTCGGGCGTGCGATGTGCCGAGACGATCTTCTTTTCGAAGGCCACGTCCAGATCTGCCAGCACATCCGCGGCCTCGCGCAGGGTGGGCCAGTCGGACTGGCTGCCCATGATGATACCAACGCGTGCTTGGGTCATGATCCGTTCCCTATGCCAAGGAAAGCGGCACTATAGCCATGTCAGCCTGCCGTGCAACGCGGCACGGGCGGATCAGGCGATGATGTCGGGAAACAGCCGATCCTCGATCTGGGCGATACGGTCCTTGAGGCCGAGTTTCTGCTTCTTGAGCCGCTTGATCGTGAACATGTCACCCCTGCCGTCCTCCTGAAGGGCACGGATCGCCTCGTCGAGGTCGCGATGCTCCTGGCGCAGCACCTCGAGTTCGACGCGCAGGACGTCGCGTTCCTCCATGCGGGCAGAACTGTTCATGGGCGAATCCGCCGTTCCATGTGTCAGGGTAGCCGCAAGATAAGGGCTGCCCCCCGATTTTCAAAGTGAAACCCGCGGGTGGAGGTCTTGCCAAGGGCCCTCGGACCCCCCATGTTTTTCCTGTCGGGCCGCCTTTGCGGGGCCCGCGATGGACGGTCGCTTAGAAAAAGGGCATGTCACATGACGAAACTGGCGATGGGAACACATCCGTTCCTTTTGGGATTCGAGCAGTTGGAGCGGTTGGTGGAACGCACCGCCAAAACCGGCAACGACGGCTATCCTCCGTACAATATCGAACAGACCTCGGAGACCTCCTACCGGATCACGCTGGCCGTGGCCGGGTTCCGCGAGGATGACCTGTCGATCACGCTGGAAGACAACCAGCTGGTGATCCGCGGAAAACAGGCCGACGACAGCGCGGGGCGGGTCTTTCTGCACCGCGGGATCGCGGCGCGGCAATTCCAGCGCGCGTTCGTGCTGGCCGACGGGGTCGACGTGGGGGAGGCCGTGATGGAAAACGGCCTGCTTCACGTGGACCTGACCCGGTCCGTGCCAGAAAGCGTTGTCCAAACCATCAACATCCGCAGGAGCTGACCCATGAACACGAAATACGATTTCGATGCGCCGGGTGATCGGCTTGTCTATGTCAAGCCGGTGGCGGTCGCTGATCTGCCCGACGAGGTGCGCGAGCACTCCGACGGGATGGAGCATGTCTATGCCGTCCATGACAGTGATGGCCAGCAATTGGCCCTTGTCGCGAATCGCGCGCTGGCTTTCGCGCTGGCACGGCAGCACGACATGACGCCGGTCACCGTGCACTGAGCGTGGGGTCCCGGCCCCAGATCCCGAAACGATCGCCACAGTAGGCCGCGCAGGCCCGGTTGAGGGCGGCACGGTCCGTGCTGGCCTGAAGCGGCGAAGCCTCGTTCCCGGTCGGCCGCGCGAGGGGCCGCAAATGGGGCAGGGCGCGGATGTCCACGCTGTTGGCGCCCAGCAGCGCGGACAGCCAGATATCGTCGACCGCCCTGAAACGCGCGGGCGGCGGCGCGAGAGGCGCCAGCATGCGCGGGGTCAACAGCAGCCCGGCGAACCCCTGTGCGATCGTTCCCCGGGGGCGTCCGACGCGGTGCGCCTCGAAGGGCTGGGCCGAAAGTGCTACAGTCGGGTCAGCCGCATGGGCAGCCGCGAACCCCGCTGCCCAGCCGGGTCCGTAGGCCCAGTCGTCGTCGCATATCAGGATCGGATCGTGCGGGGCCATGCGCGCGGCCAGTGGCAGCACCTTGGTGGCAGGGCCGATGTCTGTATCGGTCCAGTTCAGGGTGATCCCGTCCGGCAAGTGCGGGGGTGTCACCGGTCCGGGGAACCGCGTGTAATGGCGCGGCAAGGTCAGGACGACCCTGTCCACCTCCGTCTGGACCAGCAGACTGTCCAAGGTCGCCTCCAGCCCGGCAAAGCGCGGGGGAATGGATGTAAGCGCCACCGTCAGCATGGGCGCAAGCGTTCCAGCCCGGTGCAAGCTGTGCAAGGGGTTGCCTTGTCGACCGATATGCCTTTTCTGGACGGACCAACCGAGAGAGGATCGGCATGGCGAAACGCAAGGGATTCAAGCTCAACGGGCATGTCATCGCCCCCGGGACGCGGGCGACGGTGGAACTGCCTGTCAGCCTCTTGTCGGATCACACGCCGGTCAACCTCTCGGTCCATGCCATTCATGGGCGTCGCAAGGGCCCCACGGTCTTCGTCAGCGCCGCCGTCCATGGGGACGAGGTGGTGGGCGTGGAAATCTGTCGCCGGCTGCTGCAATCGCCGCTGCTGTCGCGGCTGCGCGGGACGCTTCTGGTCGTGCCCATCGTCAATTCCTTCGGCTTTCAGAACAGGTCGCGCTACCTGCCGGACCGGCGCGACCTGAACCGCAGTTTTCCGGGCTATGCGCGCGGGTCGCTGGCTTCGCGACTGGCCGAGATATTCCTCGATACCGTGGTCAAACGCTGCGACCTCGGGATCGACCTGCATTCGGCGGCGGTACATCGCACCAATCTGCCGCAGGTGCGCATCAACCGCGGCAACGAGCGCATGGTCGCCATGGCCGAGGCTTTCGGCGCGCCCGTGGTGCTGACCTCGGAGTTGCGCGACGGGTCATTGCGTGCCGAGGCCAAGCGGGCCGGAATCGACGTGCTGCTCTACGAGGCGGGCGAGGGGCTGCGCTTTGATGAAATGGCCGCGCGCGCTGGGGTCGCCGGTATCCTGCGGGTGCTGCGCGCGATGGACATGCTGCCGGCCAAGGGTATCGCCAAGGCCCGCCGCAAGCCGCTGTTTTCCTATTCAAGCAGTTGGGTGCGCGCGCCGGCGGGCGGTCTTCTGCGCAGTTTTCGCGCGGATGGTGACGTGGTGGAAGAGGGCGAGGTGATCGCCGCCGTTGCCGACCCCTTCGGCGAGGTCGAGACCGAGGTTCTCGCGCCCGGCGGCGGGATCATCGTCGGCCGCGCGGTGCTGCCGGTGGTCAACGAGGGTGACGCGCTATTCCACATCGCCGATACCCCTCATGAACGTGCAGCCGACACCGTCGAAGAACTGTCCAGTCAACTGGAGGCATCGCCCATTTTCGACGAGGACGAGATTATCTAGGCCGAAACGCATTGCGTTTCGGCCCGCGCCGACAAGCGTTTGATGTCGCCAATCACAGCCGCAATGCGGCGCCAGGACGGCCAAAGGCCCCCCGGCACTGTTGCGGCCACGGTTCCCGCAGGATGCCCGGCGAAGACCGTTCCGCGTCCTTCGTCTGGTGTCAGTTCCCGGCGATCAGCCCCAGGCTTTCCAGCTTCAGGACCACCTGGTGCGCGCAGTTGTCGACGTCGACGTTCTCGGTTTCGACACGCAGTTCCGGGTTCTCGGGAACATCGTAAGGATCGGAAATCCCGGTGAATTCCTTGATCTTTCCCTCGCGCGCCATCTTGTAAAGCCCCTTGCGGTCGCGGCGTTCGCATTCCTCCAGGGTGGTCGCGACATGGACTTCGAGGAACGCGCCATATTGCTCGATCTCCTCGCGCACAGCGCGGCGGGTGGCCGCGTAGGGGGCAATCGGGGCGCAGATGGCGATGCCGCCGTTCTTGGTGATTTCACTGGCGACATAACCGATCCGGCGAATGTTCAGGTCGCGGTGTTCCTTGGAAAAGCCCAGTTCCGAGGACAGGTTCTTGCGCACGATGTCCCCGTCCAGAAGCGTCACCGGGCGGCCCCCCATCTCCATCAGCTTGACCATGAGCGCATTGGCGATGGTCGACTTGCCCGACCCGGAAAGGCCGGTGAAGAAGACGGTGAAGCCTTGATTGGACCGGGGCGGACGGGTGCGGCGCAGCTCCTGCACGACTTCGGGAAACGAGAACCAATCGGGGATTTCGAGCCCTTCGGCGAGGCGGCGGCGCAGCTCGGTGCCCGAGATGTTCAGGATGGTGACGTTGTCGCGGTCCGCGATCTCGTCAGCCGGCTCGTACTGGGCACGTTCCTGCACGTAGACCATGTGCTTGAAGTCGACCATCTCGAGGCCGATCTCGTCCTGGAGCGCGCGGAACAACTCCTGTGCATCGTAGGGGCCGTAGAAATCCTCGCCCTGGCTGTTCTTGCCCGGTCCTGCATGATCGCGGCCCACGATCATGTGCGTGCAGCCGTGATTGCGCCGGATGATCCCGTGCCAGACAGCCTCGCGCGGGCCGGCCATGCGCATGGCCAGGTTGAGCAGCGACATGGTGGTGGTCGATTGCGGATACTTGTCAAGCACCGCCTCGTAGCAGCGCACGCGGGTGAAATGGTCCACGTCGCCGGGTTTGGTCAGGCCCACGACAGGGTGGATCAGCAGGTTGGCCTGGGTCTCCTTTGCGGCGCGGAAGGTCAGTTCCTGGTGCGCGCGGTGCAGCGGGTTGCGCGTCTGGAAGGCCACGACGCGGCGCCAACCCAGCTTGCGAAAGAGCGCGCGCAACTCGTTCGGGGTGTCGCGGCGGCCGCGGAAATCGTAGTGGACCGGCTGCTGGATGCCAGTGACCGGCCCGCCCAGGTAGACTTTGCCGGCGGTGTTGTGCAGGTAATTGACGGCCGGGTGGGCGCTGTCGTCGGCGCCGAAGACATGCTCGGCTTCGCGCGCCTTGTCGGGCGTCCAGCGGTCGGTCACGGTCATGGTGCCCAGGATCACGCCTTCCTGGTCTCGCAGCGCGATGTCCTGGCCGATCTCTATGCTGTCGGCAAAGGTCTCGCTCACGTCCAGCGTGATCGGCATTGGCCAGAGCGTGCCGTCTGCCAGGCGCATGGTCTCGACGACGCTGTTGTAATCGTCTTCCGGCAGGAACCCCTTGAGGGGGTTGAACCCGCCGTTCATAAGCAACTCAAGATCGCAGATCTGGCGTGGGCTGAGGTCCCAGCTCGTCAACTCGGCGGCGTCGGCCTTGAGCTTCTGAGCGCTGTCGTAGGACACGAATAGTTCGGGAATCGGGGCGAGGTTGCTTTGCATCAATGTAGTCCTGGTACTGGGCGGATAGTGACCGCTGGTAGAGCCTGTGAGTTCCGCGTGGAGCGCGTCATACTCGGCGAATTTGCGGGCGAGAAAGCGATCCGTCAGACGGGCGTGTTCCGTGGCGCCCTTGTGGGTCAACATGTAGGAGACGCGTTTGCGCCGGTCGCCGCCCGGAGGATCGCCGGTTTTGATGAACCCGGCGTTGATCGCCGACTTGAGCAGGGCGTTCACGCTGCCCAGGGACATGCCGACAGCCTCGGCCGTCGCGCGCTGCGAGGCGTCGGGCGCCAGGTCGACCTGGCGTAACAGCCGGAAGAGCGCGTCTTCCTCGTCCGTCATCGGGGGTGTCGTCTGGGTGGGCACGGCACGACTCATGGTTTGTTCACGGATGAACGAATTACACGCATTGCAGGTGAAAAAAACCCTGTTCGGGCCGTCCCGCCGGCCTGTTGCCGAAAAGCCGCGCCATTGCGCGCCGGACGGGCGGTCCGGCGAAGGGCGAGCATAAGCGCTCCGCGTGATCAGCGCGCGTCAGGCCACCTTGGTCGCTTGAACTCAGGCGCTTTCGGGTTCGTTGGCGACCTCGGGGGCCGGTTCGCCGGCGTCTTCCTGTTCGGCCAGCCAGCGTTCCGCCTCGAGGGCCGCCATGCACCCCATGCCCGCCGAGGTCACGGCCTGGCGATACTTGTGATCGGTCAGGTCGCCGGCGGCATAGATGCCGGGGATACTGGTCTCGGTGCTGTCGGGCTTGGTCACGACATAGCCGCCCATGTGCGTTTCCAGCGCGTCCTTGACCAGTTCATTGGCCGGCGCGTGCCCTATGGCCACGAAAACGCCCTTGACCGCCAGATCGGTCGTCGCGTCGGTTTTCACGTTCCGAACCTTGATCCCCTCCACACCCAACGGGTCGTCGGCGCCATGCACCTCGTCAAGTTGATGGTCCCACATGATCTCGACCTTGGGGTGCTTGAAAAGCCGGTCCTGGAGGATCTTTTCCGCGCGCAGCTCGTCACGGCGGTGTATCAGCGTCACCTTGCTGGCGAAATTGGTCAGGAACAGCGCCTCTTCCACGGCGGTGTTGCCGCCGCCGATCACCGCGATGTCCTGGCCGCGATAGAAGAACCCGTCGCAGGTGGCACAGGCCGAGACGCCGAAGCCCTTGAATTTCTCTTCCGACGGCAGGCCCAGCCATTTCGCGCGGGCGCCGGTGGCCAGGATGATGGCGTCGGCCACATATTCGGTGCCGCTGTCGGATTGCGCGACGAAGGGGCGGGTGTCGAAATCGATCGAGGTGATGATGTCGCCGATGATCTCGGTTCCGACCGCCTTGGCATGGGCCTCCATGTTGACCATCAGGTCGGGGCCCTGGATTTCCGTTTCGCCGGGCCAGTTCTCGACGTCTGTGGTGGTGGTCAGCTGGCCGCCCGGTTCAATGCCCTGCACCAGGATCGGTTTCAGCATGGCGCGGCTGGCGTAGACGGCGGCGGTATAGCCCGCCGGACCCGAGCCGATGATCAAAACCTTGGAGCGGCGTTGCTCAGTCATGGCGCTATTCCCTTCACGTGACACGCGCCCCGGTATAGGGGGGCCGGGCGTCGGGCGAAAGGGGCCGATCGTCGCAAAAAGCAGGTGAAACGATCTTGCGTTACGGCGAAATATTATTGCGCCCAGAGGGCTTTGAGCGTATCGTCTCGCAAATCACCCCGGATAAGGATGGCCCGCCCATGCCCAGCACCCGATTGGACGAGATCGACCGCATGATCCTGGCCCAGTTGCAGTCGGACGGTCGCATGACCAACGTTGAACTGGCACGGCGCGTGGGAATCTCGGCGCCGCCCTGTCTGCGGCGGGTGCGCACGCTTGAGGAGCAGGGCTTCATCCGCGGCTATCATGCCGAGGTGGACGCGCGCGAACTGGGCTTCGAGGTCCAGGTCTTTGCCATGGTCGGGCTGGTCAGCCAGGCCGAGAAGGACCTGACCGCCTTCGAGGAGAAGTGCGCCGGCTGGCCGCTGGTGCGCGAGTGTCACATGCTCAACGGCGAGGTGGATTTCATCCTCAAGTGCGTGGCCCCCGACCTGCGGTCTTTCCAGACTTTCCTGACCGAGGACCTTACGGCGGCACCCAATGTCGCAAGCGTCAAGACCTCGCTGGTCATTCGCGGGGCCAAGGACGAGCCCGGCGTGCCCTTCGAGGTTCTGGAGGCCCGCTTGGCCAGGGAGGCCTGACGCGCGCTCTGCGGTCCGGACGGGCGCCCTGTCGCAGACGTCAGGCCACGTCGAAAACATCGATATCGCGCAGAGACATGCGCGGGTGCATGAGCCGGCCGAAATCGTCGAGCCGGTTCACATGGGGAAACAGGCTCAGGTAAAGCTCCAGCATTTCGCGGCGCAGGCCGGTCTCGTGCCGGGTGCCCGGGTTATGGCTGTCCAGTTCCACGCCGTTTGCCAGTATGCGTTCGTGCCGGGCGAAACCCAGCTGGTAGACAGGCACGGCGCCGGGCGGCGTGACTTCGAAGATGGCATTGCCGTCGATGAAATCCGTGATCGGCACAAAGGCCGCCTCGTGCCCGGTGATATGCGCGATGGTGGGGGTCCGGTAATAGAGCCGCGCCGAGGGCCCAAGCAGAAGGTCGGGCATTGGGCGTCCGATCCCCAGCGCATCCGACGAGACCCGGACCAGCCGACCCGCCCCACTGGTATCCGGTGTCTTGCCGGGCATCACAGTGATCGAGCCGCGCCATAGCACGGTCTGGAAGCCATTGGTGATGGTTCGAACCCGGTCGCCCGGCAGGATGTCCTCGATAGCGACAGTGCCGCGGTCGGTGGACAACAGGCAGCCGCGGGCAAGCGCGGCAAATCCGTCCTCGAAGGCCGGAATGGCGGGGGCGAGGCGGTGAAACTCGTGCAGGTCCCCGTTGGGGCGCAGATGGGCAACCTCGTAGCGGCGCATGAGAGGCGATCTGCGCCGAGGTTGCCCTTCTGGTCGAGCGACCCGGTCCGAACGAACCGGGGGGATCATTGGTTCGGCTGCGAGACCAGCAGCCTGTAGCGGGGTCCGTCTCATGCGATCACCTTGCGGTTGGTCACATCATCTGTCGGCCCCCACCGAACAACATCTGAGGAACGTTACGGTCAGATGTATACTGGTCCTGCCGGCTCGGTTCCGTCAATCTTTCGATGCATTTCATGCGCATCAGTGCCGGTTTGGTGTCCAATACAGAAAACGCCCGGCGATTGTTCGCCGGGCGTGGATGATGTTGCCATAATTCGGGGGCGGCTCCGCCCGTTTGTGCGGGCGAATCGCGCCGATCCGTGCTCAGGCGGCAGGGCGCGGGGTGCGGACGTCGCGGTCGCGCAGGGAGCTGACCGCCCTGCGGCTGGCGATGAAGGCCTCGCGGCGCAGCCCGCGGTCCCAGGGCATTCTCGTGGTGCATTTCCCGGCTTCCTCGATGATGCCCGCCATCCAGCGTTTCTTGATTGCCATGATCCTGTCCTCGCCAAACTCGTTGTGTCTTGTCTGCTCGAGCACTTTTGTGACGGACCAAAGGGGCATCAGTTTGACCGGTTGCGGAAAATACGGTGGCCCAGCGGCCGTGAAACCTGGCAGGGTCTACCCACGGGGCCTGCCCGACTGCGGGGCTTCAAAACATGAGGTTTTGGCTGCTATCGCGACAATCCCGGAGTGTGAGCTTTGATTGTTTCACGGATTGTGCGGCAGAAATCTGGCACTTCGTCGCCGTTATCTTGCCGTTTTCAAAGGCGGATCGCGCTGATCAAGCGGCCGTAGTCGGCCTCTCTCTCGTGGGTGCTGCGGCGATAGCTGAAGAACCGTTCCGGGTCGGCGTAGGTGCAGTGGCGCGTCCATGTCGCCTCGCCGATCCCCGCCGCGCGCAGCCTGTGCAGCCCGAAGCCCGGCAGGTCGAAGAGATACCGGTCGCCGGTGCCGTTGGCGAAGAAGCGGGCGTTCTCGGGCGCGTCGGCCAGGAAATCGTCGAGGAACTCGGGCCCGACCTCGTAGTTGCCCTGGCTGATGCAGGGTCCGATGACCGCCACGGTCGAACCGCGGTCGGCGCCAAGCGCCTCCATCCCGTCGAGCGTGGCTTCGAGGACCCCCTCCAGCGTTCCGCGCCAGCCCGCGTGCGCCGCACCGATGACGCCGGCCAGGTGGTCCGCGAAAAGCACAGGCTGGCAATCGGCGGCCAGCACCGACAGCGCAAGCCCGGGCCGGGCGGTCACCAGCGCATCCGCCTTGACCGGTTCCATGCCCGGCTCTGTCACTGTGGTCGCGCGGGCCGAATGCACCTGGTGCACGCCGATCAACGCCTCAGGCGACACCCCCAGTGCGTGGGCCGCGCGGCTGCGGTTGATCGTCACCGCCTCGTGCTGGTCGGAACTGCCATGGCCGCAGTTCAGCCCCGCAAAGACCCCCGAAGAGGCCCCGCCCCGGCGCGTGAAGAACCCGTGGCTCAGTGGTGCAAGGCCTGGCGCGGTGATTATGTCGAGGGTCATGTCTCCAGTCCCGGTGGCGGTGGGCTGCCCTCGGGGAACAGCCCCATCACCTTGAAGAGGTGACCCATCTCGTCGGGGTGCGTCAACCTGCGATGGCCGGCGATGTGCGCGTCGAGAGTGGCGCCGTCCAGTCCTCGCGCCAGTGCGCGGGCGCGATCGGCAATGCCAAGCCGCTCCAGAAAGACCCCCTGCGGCGTTAGCCGCGTGTGGGCGGCAGGGGCGGCGGCCGCGGCCAGCGCCTCGAAATCGACATGGGCCGTCAGGTCGGCGCGGCCCGGCGCGGCAAGCGGATCGGCCGGCCTATGGTCCTGAACCGCCTGAAAAGTGTCGCCCAGCGCGCGCCAGTCGCCGTAGTCCACGATCAGCGCGGCGCCGGCGTGGCGCGCGATGCGCCCGCCGATCCGCGCCGCGATCCCGGGCAGGGCGGGGCAGGTCTCGACGATGTCGCCCGGCGTGGTGTCAGCCAGCCGATTCGCCAGAGCCGCCAGCGGGGCAGGGTCCGACAGGCCAAGGCACAGCGCCTCGCCGTCCAGGCCAACCAATACCTCGCGCCAGCCGTCCGCATCGCGCTGGAATTGCCGTATGGGCAGGGCATCGAAGAATTCGTTGGCCACAAGGAAGAGCGGCGCCTCGGGCAGGTCATCAAGGCTGTCGATGTGCCGGGCCTGGGGCAGCCGCTCGGCCTGTAGAGCGCGCAGCGGGGCCGAGGCCTCGACAAGGGTCACCCGGGCGGCCTCGTGGAACCCCGGCACCCCCTTCGTCGCGCGCAGGGCATCGGCCATCAGCGTGCCGCGGCCCGGTCCAAGCTCGGCCAGAGTGAACGGTGCGGGCGCGCCCTGGTCCAGCCAGGCCTGCGCCAGCGCCAGGCCGATCAGTTCCCCGAAAATCTGGCTGACCTCGGGGGCCGTGATGAAATCGCCCGCTTTGCCCAGCGGGTCACGGGTGCTGTAATAGCCGTGTTCGGGATGCAGCAGGCAGTCGGTCATGTAGTCGGACAGCGGCATCGGCCCGGCGGCCGCGATCCGCCGCACCAGGAGATCGGTCAGCGGCGTCATGCCTTCTCCCGCGCGCCGCCGCGCCGAGACCAGAGCATCACCAACAGGCCCACCGCGATCATCGGCAGCGACAAGGCCTGGCCCATCGTCAGGCCGACGCCGTCGATGTGAAATGCCAGGCCGACCGGGTTGCCGTGGCCGACGAATTGCGCATCGGGCTGACGCACGAATTCGACCAGGAAGCGGGCCACGCCATAACCCGCAAAGAACAGTCCGGCCAGCGACCACCGCCGCTTGAGCCAGCCCCGCGAAAACGCCAGCCAGACCAGCAACAGGCCCAGCAGCAGCCCCTCCAGACCCGCTTCGTAAAGCTGGCTGGGATGGCGTGCGCACAACCCCTCGACGCCGGGACACTCCTGCGCCGCAGCGCCGGGAAAGATCACGCCCCAAGGCAGGTCGGTGGGCCGGCCCCAAAGCTCGGCATTGATGAAATTGGCGATGCGGACAAGAAAGATGGCCGGCGTCGCCGCCAGGGCCACGAGGTTGGCGATATCCCCCAGGCGCAGGCCGTGCTTGCGTGCCACCAGCCAGACCGCCAGGACGACGCCGAGGAACCCGCCGTGAAAGGCCATGCCCCCCTGCCACAGCATCGCGATTTCCAGCGGGTTTTGCAGGTAGTAGCCCGGCCGGTAGAACAGCACGTAGCCTAGCCGGCCGCCGATGATGACCCCCAGGATGATCGCGGTCAGCAGGTCCTCGACCTGATCGCGGGTCATGGGCGAGCTTTCCCCGGCCCAGAGCCGTGGCCGCGTCACCGCCATCACCGCCAGGCGCCAGCCCAGCAGGATGCCCACGATGTAGGCCATGGCATACCAGCGCAGGGCAAAACTGGCGCCGAACAACTCGATCGTGAAGATCACGGGACTGATGTCGGGGAAGGGAATGCCAGTGGTCATGGGGCTGTGCTTGGGGCGCGGAACGCATGAAGTCAAGCCGGGCGCAGGGTTGCCAAGCCGGCGGGTGCCGCCCATATATTGCATGTACGTGATCGGAGGCAGACATGCAGACCCGCAACAAGGTGCTCGACGACTTTTCGCAACTCATGACCAACGCGATGGGGGTTGCCCAAGGCGCCAGGGACGAAGCGCAGACCGCGATGAGTTCCATGGTCGACCGCTGGCTGGCAGACCGCGATCTGGTCACGCGCGAGGAATTCGAGGCCGTGCGCGTCATGGCCCAGAAGGCCCGCGAGGAGAACGAGGCGCTCAAGGCCCGGATCGAGGCGCTGGAAGGTCGCTCGGGGTAGACGGGGCCGTGAGCGTTCCCAGGCTCTGCTTCAAAAGACCGCATCTGCCATCTTTGGGGTTCTGCCCTTCCCGTCCGCCTTCTGAAGCGACGCCTGTCCCAGGCATCCTCTCAAGGGCAGCCAGTGCGGACCAGGAATAACGCCATGCAGCTTGACCATCTCGCCATCTGTGCCGCCGACCTCGACACCGGCGTGGCCTGGGCCGAGGCCCGGCTTGGTGTCGCGCTTGGCGCGACCGGGCGGCACGCGCGCTTTGGCACGCACAACCGGCTGCTGGGGTTGGGCGAAGGGCTCTACCTGGAAGTGATCGCACCGGACCCGGACGCCCCGGTGGAGGGCCCGCGCTGGTTCGGGCTGGAATCGCCGCCCCTGCACCCGCGACTTGGAAACTGGATCTGCCGGGTACCGGATCTGGACGCGGCGCTGGTGGATTTTCCCGAATGTGGCGCGGCGGTGGACCTGGCGCGAGACGCCCTGCGGTGGCGGATATCGGTTCCCACGGATGGCAGCCTGCCGCTGGACGGCGCTTTGCCCACCCTGCTGCAATGGCAGGTCGCCAAGCCCCCGGGTGACAGCCTGCCGGACAGCGCTGTGCGGTTCCTGGGGCTGGAGGTGACTCATCCGCAGGCCGGCGCGCTGGCCGACCGGGTCGAGGTGCCGGGCGTGACCTACCGCACCGGGGCGGTGCCGGGACTGTCGGCCCGGTTCGACACGCCGCGCGGCGAGATCACCCTGTGACGCCACGCGTGGCCCGGGAGGTGGACGCAGCGGGTGTCGCCACGATCTGGAACAATTACATCCGCGAAACCGCGGCCACCTTCAATTCGGTGGAAAAGACCGGCCAGGAGGTCGCCGCCGCGATCGCCGCCAACCCCTGCTTCCTCGTGGCCGGGGCCGAGGGGCGCGTTGCCGGATTTGCCACCTGTTTTCAGTTTCGTGGCGGGGTCGGCTATCGCCACACGATGGAACACACGGTGCTGGTTGCCCCGGGCGTGACGGGACGGGGCCTGGGGCGTGCCATGATGACCGCGCTGGAGGCGTGCGCACGGGGATCGGCGGCGCATTCCCTGCTGGCCGGGGTCAGCGGCGAGAATCCGGCCGGGATCGCCTTTCATCGCGCCCTGGGCTACACGGAGGTGGCGCGCCTGCCCGAGGTTGGCTACAAGTTCGAGCGCTGGATGGACCTTGTCCTGATGCAAAAACGGCTCTGACATTTCCCGGCGTCACGGGTAAGGTTGGCGCATGTCGATCTGGGCCCGCATATCCGATGCCATCGCCGCGCTGCGCAAGGGCGACAGCCTGTCCGACGTCTTTGGAAAGCTGCGGACACCGCCGGAGCGGACGGTGGCCTTTGCCATTGCCGTGATCGCCCTGGGCGCCAAGATGGCCAAGGCCGACGGGCAGGTCACGCGCAACGAGGTGGCCGCCTTCCGAGAGGTCTTTCACATTCCCGCTCGAGAGGAAAAGAACACCGCCCGCCTGTTCAACCTGGCCCGGCAGGACGTGGCCGGCTTCGAGGATTATGCCCGGAAGATCCGCAACATGTACGGCGACGACGAGAAGGCGCCGCTGTGCGAATTGCTGGAAGGGCTGTTCCACATTGCCATGGCTGATGGGCAGTACCACCCGCGCGAGGATGAATTCCTGTCCAGGGTGGCCGAGATCTTCGGGCTGGATGACCGCCGTTTCAAGAATGTGCGCGCGCAGTTCGTGCCCGGCGCCGACCGCGACCCCTACGAGGTGCTGGGCGTTGATCCCGACATGCCGCTGGAGGAGATCCGCAAGCATTGGCGCCGGCTGGTGCGCGACACGCATCCCGACGCCATGCTGGCCCGCGGCGTGCCCGAAGAGGCCGTGAAACTGGCAGAGAAACGCATGATCGCGATCAACCAGGCCTGGGACGAGATATCGGAGCGCGCCTGATGCGGCTGGCGACCTATAACGTCGAATGGTTCGATAACCTGTTCGATGACCAGGGGGTCCTTTTCGACGATGGTGGCTGGTCGGGGCGGCGCGACATTACACGCGCTCAGCAGACCGCGGCACTTGGCCTTGTGTTCCAGGCGCTGGACGCCGACGCCGTCATGGTGATCGAGGCCCCCGACAGCCACAGGCGCCGTGACGGGGGCAGGGCCCTTGAGCATTTCGCCGAACGCTTCTGCCTGCGGGCGCGCAAGGCGCTGATCGGTTTCGTCAACGACACCCAGCAGGAGATCATCCTGTTGCATGACCCCGACCACGTGACCGCCAGGCACGACCCGCGCGAGAGTGACGCGGTGCCGCGTTTCGACAAGTCCTTCAAGCTGGACCTCGACGTGGACCGCGCGCCCGAGGTGATCCGATGGTCCAAGCCGCCGCTGGAGGTGGCCCTCGACACCAAGGGGGGCCGCCGATTGCGGCTTATCGGAGTGCACGCGAAATCCAAGGCGCCGCATGGCGCGCGGACCCACGAAGAGATCATGCGCCTGTCGATCGAGAACCGCCGCAAGCAGCTGGCGCAGTGCATCTGGTTGCGCCATCGCGTGGAAGAGCACCTGGGCCGGGGCGACGACCTGGTGGTGCTGGGCGATTTCAACGACGGTCCGGGCCTGGACGAATATGAGAAACTGTTCGGCCGCTCCGGCGTCGAGATCGTGCTGGGCGAGGATGGCGGCGTGCCGCTGTTCGATCCGCATGCCCGGCAGGTCCTGTCGCAGCGCATTGCGGCTGCCCCGGTTTCGGCGCGTTTCAAGGTGCCGCCCGACGGGCGGTTCCTGTCGGTGCTGCTGGATTACATAATGGTGTCGCAAGGACTGCGCGAGGCCGACCCGCACTGGTGCATCTGGCATCCCTTCGACGATCCGGATTGCTATGGCAACGCTCCGCTGCGAATGGCGCTTCTGACGGCCTCGGACCATTTCCCTGTGACGCTGGATTTCAAGGATTGATCTTGGGAATCGGCCGATGATCCCTATATTGTTCGCATGAAACAGATTGTTGTTGCCGGGCTGCTGGCCCTCACACCCCTGACGGTCACTGCCCAATCCGACACCCCCGAAGGCGAGATCGGGGAGGGCTTTTCCCTGATGGAAGAGGGGGCACGGCTGATGTTTCGCGGCATCCTGCGCGAGATGGAACCGGCGATGGAGGATGTCGAGGGCATGGCCCGCAAGATCCGCCCGGCGCTGGACATGCTTGCGAGCGAAATGGGCCCCGCGCTGATCGAGCTCATGGGCAAGCTGGACGACGTGCGCCATTACACGGCACCCGAGGTTCTCCCCGACGGTGACATCATCATCCGCCGCCGCGAGGATGCGCCGCCCTATGACCCTGACAGCCCCATGTATGAACCGGGCGCCGAAATAGATCTTTGAAGCGCGCCGCGCGGTCGCTGGTCAGCCCTCTGCAGGGCGGTCGCGTCGCGTGCCCTTGACCCGGGCGGAATGGGATACCCCCAGCGATTGGGCCAAGGATTTCAGGCGCGCCGCGGCCACTTCGCCGAACAGCGGCCCGGCCTGCGGGTCCAGCACCAGTTCCAGCGTCTTGCCCTTGGGCGACAAACGCAGCGTGCCCGGCGGATCGCTGGCATCCTTCAGCCAGAGCATCGCGCCCAACCGCATGGCCTTGCCCAGGACCTCTGCATCGCTCCGGTCGCGGTCGTCCAAGAGCCCGTACAACGGTTCGAACCGTGTGCCCTCGCGCTTGTTGGAGTAGCGGTGCAGCAGGGCCAGCCCCAGGAAGACCCGTTCGGAATGCTTCAGCCCGCCCAGGTTGGCGCGGGTGGCATTGTCGAAGACGACCTCGTGCCGGTAATCGGGATGCGCGCGCCAGCTGACATCGTGCAGCAGGGTGGCGGCCTTGATGAGGCGCTTCCTCTGCCAACCGCAGCGCGGGAAAAGCGGCATGACGAAATCGTAGAGCGTGTTGCCGTAACCGGGCAGGCGGGCATCCTTGGCCTCGGCAAAACGGCAGGCCTCGATCAGCGGATCGCGGTCGCGCAGGTCCTGCGGCATCTGTTCATAGAGCATCCCCTCGCGGATGCCGTAAGATGATACCGCGATGTCCTTGGGCTTGAAGCGGGCGACAACCTCGCGCAGAACGTGGATGGCCAGAGGGACAAGCTCCATCCGGCGGCCCGAGATACCGCAGCGGCCGCGCAATTCGTCCAGATCGCTGTCCTCGATGTATCGCAGCGTCTTGGACACCCGGCGCGGGGTCATGCGGTATTCGTGCAGCACGAACAGGGGATAGCCACGGCGTTCCATGTCGATCCGGGCGATGGCCCGCCAGGACCCGCCCACCAGGAACAGGCGTTGGCCCGTTCTTTCGCCCATGTCCTCGAACAGTGCCTTGACGGTGTCCTTGATGAAGGCCTTGCGGCCCTTCTTGCCGCCCTTGACCTCTTGCAGTTTCAGCGGCCCCAGCGGCGAGGTCACCCGGTGGCCCACCCGGCCGTCCTGCAGGTCGGCCAGTTCCATCGACGACCCGCCGATATCGCAGACCAGCCCGTAAGAGCCGGGCCAGCCCAGCAGCACGCCCTGCGCGGACAGGCGCGCCTCTTCCTGGCCGTCGATGACCCACAGCTTCAGGCCGGTTTCACGTTCGATCTCGGCCTGGAAGGCGGGGCCGTCGGTGGCGTCGCGCACGGCCGCCGTGGCGACGGCCGTGAGCGGCGAAATGCCCAGCCCGTCGGCCAGCGCCACGAAGCGGCGAATCGCGGCCTTGGCGCGCTCGCGCCCCTCTGGGTTCAGGTGGCCGGTGCGGGACATGCCCGCGCCGAGGCCGGCCATGATCTTTTCATTGTAGAAATAGGCGGGGCTGCGAGCCGCGCCGTCGAAGACCACCAGCCGGACCGAATTCGATCCGACGTCGATCACACCCACGCGGGACAGGGCCCGCGCCTTGGGATCGTCGAAAAGCGGTCGCCCGAAGGGGCCGTGATCGCCGGCCATGGCGCCGGGCGCGTTGTCGGATGTCCCGTCCATGGATCCCCCTGCCTGGTCGTCACACCGTTATGACCCCGTCGCGGCGGCAGCGTCAATCTCTCCGGGGGGGGCGGCCGCCGGCGCATGTCACGGCCGCCCGGTGAAAATCCCTGTCAGGAATCCGGCGCCGATCATCGCCGCCGTCGTCTCGGGAGAGGGTCCGCGCGGCTCGGCTTCTGGTTGGCTCCGGGGCTGCGACGGTGTCTGCCGCGAGGGGGCATCGCGAAGGGGCCTGGCAGCGAAAAAGGCCAGCAGTGCGGCCAACACCAATCCGGCAGTCGCCACGCCGAAGGCGGAGGTGACCGGACCGTGCCAAGCCTCTAGCAGCAGGAACAACCCCATCGCGCCAAAGCCCATGGCGATGGCGAGAATCACCAATGCCGCCCCCCAGAGAAATGCCGCGATGGCCGTGCGACGGGCCGCCTCGCGCGCCGAACGGCCGACTATGTCGGTCCCGGCGCGGGCCATCTCGGAGAGGGGGGTCATCGCCGCGCCAGAAGTCCGGCCACCACCACACCGGCGGCAAAGGCCAGCCCGGTCGAGGCGAGCGGATGCGACTGGACCTGTTCCGCGGTATTGCGGCGCAGGCGGGCGCCCTCGCCACGGGCCGAGTCGTACAGTGCACGGGTCTCGGCCGAGAGGCCGTCGACCTGCGCGCGGGCCTGGTCGGCCCCGTTGCGCACCTGGTCCCGGGCGGTTTCACCGGCCATGGCGGTCAGGGTCGCAATGTCTTGGCGCGCAGTCTGCAATTGCTCTTCAAGCTCTTCCTTGGAAGCCATTTCTCGCTCCTTTCGGGTGCGCTCCCGCTGGCGGGAGCGTTGTTTTCGATTGGCGGTGTCGTGAAACGCCTAGAGCGGCGGTCGGCCGCGCACGGCGCGGGAAATCATGGCGACGATGAAAAGCGCGAGGAACACCACGAAGATGATCTGCGCGATCTCTGCGGAAACCACCGCAACGCCCCCGAAACCGAGCACGCCGGCGATAATCGCCACCACGAGGAATGTAAGGGCCCATCCAAGCATGATCGGACCTCCTTTCGTCTAGGCCGCGCCTGAAGGGCGCCGCCCTCCGTTCGAATCTGCGTACCGGCCGTGAAATCATCAAGGGGGCCGGGGATGAGGTATATATCAAGTATTTGATAAAATTACATAAAAATTGAATTCCGCGTCAATCCTCGGCATGTGTCAGTTTCGGCACGTCACCGGCACCCGCCGATCCCCGCCCCGACAGCGAGGGGTTCTCCATGAAAAAGCGGTGGCAGTTGAAGGCGAATGCGCCCTCGGTTTTCTCGGCGCGTACGAAGTGTCCGTCGGGCTTCATCACCCAGCTTTGCGCGATGTCGGCCAGGTTTGCGGCCATGATCTGGCCGACGATCTGCGACTTCACCGTGGGGTTCGTGATCTCGACCAGGGTCTCGACCCGGCGATTGAGGTTGCGCCCCATCCAGTCGGCCGAGGACATGAAGACCCGCGCCTTGTCATGCGGCAGCCCGGCACCGTTGGCAAAGCAGACGATCCGGGAATGCTCCAGGAAGCGCCCGACGATGGACTTGACGCGGATGTTCTCGGACAGCCCCTCGATGCCGGGGCGCAGCCCGCAGATGCCGCGCACGACAAGGCTGATCTTCACGCCGGCCTGGCTGGCCTCGTAAAGTGCATCGATCACGTCCTCCTCGATCACCGAATTCATCTTGGCCCAGATCGCCGCCGGTTTGCCTTTGCGGGCGTGTTCGGCCTCGGCCCGGATCATCTCGATCAGGCGGGGTTTCAGCGTCGTGGGCGAGATGGCGAGGTTTTCCAGGTTCTCCGGCTGGACGTAGCCCGACAGGTAATTGAACACCTTGGTCGCATCGCGCCCCAGCGCGGCATCGCAGGTGAACAGGCTCAGGTCGGTGTAGATCTTGGCGGTGATCGGGTGGTAATTGCCGGTGCCGTAATGGGTATAGGTGACAAGCTGGTCGCCCTCGCGCCGGACAACGGTGGAAATCTTGGCATGGGTCTTGAGGTCGAGGAAGCCATAGACGACGTGTGCCCCGGCCCGTTCCAGCCTGCGCGATTGGCGGATGTTCGCGGCCTCGTCGAAACGCGCCTTCAGCTCCACCAGTGCGGTGACCGACTTGCCGTCCTCGGCGGCCTCGCAGAGCGCCTCGACGATGGGCGATTTTCGCGAGGTCCTGTAAAGGGTCTGCTTGATGGCGACCACGTCCGGATCGCGCGCGGCCTGCGTCAGGAAGCGCACCACCATGTCGAAGGTTTCATAGGGGTGGTGCAGCAGCATGTCCTTCTGCCGGATCGCCGCGAACATGTCGCCGTCGAAATCCGTCACCCGTTCGGGCACGCGCGGCGAGAAGGGTTTCCAAAGCAGATCGGGGCGTTCGTCCAGCACCAGTTCGCTCAGGTCGCCTATGCCGATGACGCCGTCGACCTCGACGACCTCGCCCTCGGTGACATGCAACTCGCGCATGATGAGCGATTTCAGCGTCGCCGGGGCGCCGGCCGACATCTTCATGCGCACCACCTCGCCGCGGCGGCGGCGTTTCAGTGCCACCTCGAATTCGCGCACCAGGTCCTCTGCCTCGTCCTCGACCTCGAGATCGCTGTCGCGCAGCACGCGAAAGGCGCAGGACCCCTTGAAGCTGTAGCCGGGAAAAAGGCTGGCCAGGTTTTCCAGCAGCACCTCTTCGAGCGGCAGGAATCGGTGGCCGTCCTCGGCGGGCAGGGACACGAACCGGTCGATCTGGTGCGGCACGGGCAGCAGCGCGCGCAGCGGACGCTTGTCCGCGTCGCGTTCCAGTTCCAGCGCAAGCGCAAAGCCCTCGTTTGGCAGGAAGGGGAAGGGGTGCGCGGGGTCGATGGCCAGGGGGGACAGCACCGGGAAGACCTTGTTCAGGAAGACATCCCGCAGGTAGGCACGATCGGCCTTGGTCAGGTCCTTGCGCGCCAGTATGGCAATCTTCTCGGTTTCCATCTCGGCGCGCAGGTCTTCCAGAACCGTCTGCTGGCGAGCCAGCAACTGGCGCGCGTCCAGGTCGATCAGGGCCAGTTGCTCGGTCGGGGTGAGCCCGTCGACCGAGGGGGTCTGGTGCCCACCGCGCACCAGTTCGCGCAGGCCGGCAACGCGGACGGTGTAGAATTCATCCAGGTTGGTGGCCGAGATCGACAGGAAGCGCAGCCGCTCCAGAAGCGGGACGCGGCGGTTCTCGGCCTCTTCCAGCACCCGCCAGTTGAAGCCCAGCCAGCTGAGTTCGCGGTTGTAGAACCGGTCCGGGCCGGTCACCTCGCCTTCTGGGGTGACGGGGGCCGGAAAATCGGAGCGGAGGAAATCTGCCTGAGTCATGCGGGCCTTGTGACGGGTCGGGGTTACAGAAGGATGACACTATCACCCCGACCGCGGGGCGATGTCCATGATGCGCTGGACGAGTGCCCGGTTGACGGCGCGCCTTTCGTCCATTGCGGCCCGGTCCAGCGCGGCCACTGCCTCGATGGCGCCCTGGAAGGACCGGTCGATGTGCTTGCGCAGCAGGGTCACGGCCTCGGGCGTGGGGGCGATCTGGCGGTCCTGGAACTGCTTCATGAGCACCGCGTCCAGCAGGCGCTCGTCCGGGTCGGCGATTGCCACGCAGGTGGTCGCCGACAGACGCGAGGCCAGGTCGGGCAGGGTGATCGGCCAGCGGTTGGGCGGTGTCTGTCCGGTCAACAGGAGCGGCAGGGCGCGGGCGCGCATGTGGTTGTGGGTATGAAACAGCCACTCCTGGGCGGATTGCGGCAGCCGGTCGCCATCCTCGATCACCAGAGGGCCATCGGGCAAGGGGGCAGCGGGATCGATATCGGGGGCATTCAGTACGGGTGCCCCGTTGCGATCGGCGAACAGCCGCGCCAGGTGCGTCTTGCCCGCCCCGCGCGGGCCGCTCAGGGCCAGCTTGGACTCGGGCCAGGCGGCGGGCATGGTGACAAGGGCGTGGGCCTCGGCATTCGCCTCGGACACGAAGAAGGTATCGGCCCCCATGCGGTCCTGCCGGGGCCAGTCGAAGGCAAGCTGTTCGGCCATCACTCGTCCCTGCCCGATAGCCCCTGGTAGAGCCGCCCGCCCTTGTATTCCGCGATCAGGAAGCGCGCGACAACGCCCAGCATGGCGGCCACCGGCACAGCCACCAGCATCCCCACGAACCCGAAGAGCGATCCGAAGATCGACAGCGCCAGGATCAGCCAGACCGGGTGCAGACCCACGGACTGGCCGACCAGGTTCGGCGTCAGGATATTCCCCTCGAAGAATTGGCCGAACATGAAGATCGCCCCGACGATGGCGATGCGTAGCCAGTTGATCCCGGTCTGGACGGTCTCGCCGTCCACGACCTCGGTGCCCGACCACCACTGGATCAGGGCCACGCCGATGGCCAGCACTCCGCCGACCAGCGCGCCGACGTAGGGGATGAAGGAGATGAGCCCGGCCACGAAACCGATGATAAGGCCATAGTTCAGCCCCGCCAGCATGAGCGCCACGGCATAGTAGGTGCCCAGCACCAGGCAGACCGTGCCCTGTCCGCGGATGAAAGAGGCCAGCGTGCGGTCGATCTCGCCCGCCAGGTTGCGCACCATGGGGGCATGGTCGCGCGGCAGCAACTCGTCGATGCGGTTCACCATGCGGTCCCAGTCCATCAGCAGGTAGAATGTGACCACGGGCACGATCACCACCAGAACGGCCAGGTTGATGAGGTTGAGCGCCGATGACAGGATCGAGTTGAGCACTGTCCCGCCCGAGGCCTGCACAGCGTTCCCGAGGTTGCCAAGCTGCTTGCGGATGGCCTCGGATTCCAGGTCTATGGCGGGGAACTGAGTGGTCAGCCAGGCCTCAAATCGGTCGAAGAGTTGAGGCGCGTTCTGGATCAGCTGGCCGATCTGCTGGATCAGCTGCCCGGCCTGGTTGATCAGCGAGGGCAGGATCAGCAGAAGGCCGACCACGAAGATGATCAACGCGACAAGGGTGATGAGGATGGTCGCGGCGATGCGGCTCAGCCCCGCGCGCTGCAGCCGGTCGGCGATGGGGTCAAGGCAATAGGCCACCGCCCCACCCAGCACGAAGGGCAGCAGCACATCGCCAAGAAACCACAGGACGGCGATGAAAACCGCTGCGGCGATGCTCCAGTACTTTACCTGTTCGCGGGGGGCGAGCGCCATGGCAGCTTCCGATCATGATCCACTGGGTCGTTGGCCGACTACTTGGCGGTTCATGCGGCGCGTTGCAAGAAAAAGACCCCGGCGCGGGGCTGCGCCGGGGCCGGGTGTGGCGACTGATCGCCTAGTGGCAGGCCGGGCGCGTGCCGGGCAGCAAAACCTTGTCGATCACGTGGATCACGCCGTTGTCGGCGGCGATGTCGGCGGTGACGACATTTGCCGTTTCTCCGGTGCCGTCGGCGATGGTCACCCCGTCGGCGCCGGGGGTGATGCACAGCCGCTGAGAGGTCAGCAGCGGCTTGTAGTAGTTCGGCCCGGACGCGAAGCCCGAGGAGCGCAGGTCGCGGTCATCGACATGATAGAGCAGGACGTTGGTCAGCTGGTCCTTGTTCTCGGGCTCCAGCAGGGTCTCGACGGTGCCCTCGGGCAGCGCCTCGAAGGCGGCGTTGGTCGGGGCGTAGACCGTGAAGGGGCCGGGGCCCGAGAGCGTCTCGGCCAGGTCGGCGGCCTGAACGGCGGCGACGAGCGTGGAAAAGCGGTCGTCGCCCGCGGCGATCTCGACGATGGACTGGGCGCTGGCGGAGGCGGCGAGGCCGAGGGCGGCCACGGCGCCCAGGGCGGTTGTCTTGAGGAATGTCATGGTATCGGTCCCTTTGGTTGGTCGCTGCCTTGGTGACAACGCCCGGGATACGCGGGGTGCGGCGATCCGGCTCACCCCGCTCACGCAGCCGTCAGACCGCGTGATCGCCCGCGTCAGCCCCCGGGCGACGGCGGCGGGGTGTAGCCGTCGGGGTCGGCCCGCCACTTGCGCCATTCGGTGTCGAAGGCGTGCTCGCCACCCCAAGGCAATTCGCACGCCGGCCATTTGTCAGGGCGGGCGATCCCCTCGGGCAGGGTCACGCTGGCATCGCCGAACATGGCGTTGACCTGCTCTTGCGTGAAGGGCACGCTACTATAATCGAAAAACCTGAGCGCAGCGGCGCGCAGCAAGGCTGCGGTCAGATTTTCCGCCCCCTCCATCCGCGCCTTCCAGAGGATCGCCCCCTCCATCCGCGCCTGGAAGAGGTCCGCCCCCTCCATCCGCGCCTCGCTGAGGTTCGCCCCGGAGAGGGCCAGGGCCCGGAGGTCGGCGGCTTGCAGGTTGGTGCCGCGCAGGTCGAGTTGGTAGCCTTGATAGCCGGCGATCTGGCGCTTCCACGCGGCCAACTCGGCCATGTAGGCGTCGAGCGTCTCCTTGCCGTGGCGGGCTTCGTTCTCTGGCTCGGCCAATTCCGGGCAGGGCGTGTTGAAGACCCAGTCTGCCGTTGGCGAGGCGGTGGCGCCCCAACGGGCCTCGACCTGCCGCTGATCCGGGGTGCGGCGGCCGATGATCTGCAGAGCCAGCGCGATATCGGCGCGGGGGCCGGGCAGGCTTTGCGCCCAGTCGCGGGCGTTGGGGTTTGTGAAGGGATCGGCTGGATCACCAAAGCGCGTTTTCCGCCATGCCTCATGCACCGCGCGCGCCGCCTCGGTCGCGTCGTCGGGCAAGGACTCCCACTCCGGCAGGGGAAAGTCGCGCGCGTCGCCCGCCGGGGCGTTCTCCCGCACATAGGCGCAGAGGACTTCCATCACCCGCACGTGGTCGCGGCCCTTGTCGTTCTGCGTGCTGTCCTGGGCGATGCGTTCGAGCGACAGCAGCCCGCCGATGCGCACCTCGATGTTGGGGACGGTGACCTCGCCCCCGTTGCGCTTGACGGTCTTTTCCTCGCCCAGTTGCTCCACCGCCTTCGAGATGCGCTCGGTGATGTGGCCTTCTTTCTGGTATTTCACCGTCTCCTGCTTGATGAGCGTGGACCAGACCAGAAACGGCGCGCCGAGCAGGGCGACGATGACTGTACCGGTGCCGAAGCCGGCTTCTTGCCCGCCGAACAGGACGCCGTAGATCAGCCCCAGGGCGGCGAGATACGCGCCGCCGATCAGCAGCGCCAGAAAGACCGAGGTTGCCGTTCCGAGCCATCGGCTGCGGGTCCAGCGTGGCGCATTGGTGACGCCGAGCCAGTCGAGCAGGTCCTTGGGCGGGGTCTTGTCTGTCATGTCCCTCCTTTGCGCGGTCTGTGCCCGTCCGGGCGACTATGGGCCAAAGCCGGCTCCGGATAAAGCCGCCGCCCTTGTCCGGGTCTGGCGCTTGGCGTATGGGCGAGGGACCAAGACCCGGAGAGACCGATGCGCCTGACCCGCTATTTCCTGCCCGTCCTGAAAGAGACCCCGTCGGAGGCCCAGATCGTCAGCCACCGCCTGATGCTGCGCGCGGGCATGATCCGGCAACAGGCGGCGGGCATCTATTCCTGGCTGCCGCTGGGCTTCAAGGTGCTGCGCAAGATCGAGGACATCGTCCACGAGGAACAGGCCCGCGCCGGGCATATCGCGCTGCAGATGCCGATCCTGCAGCCGGCGGACCTGTGGCGCGAAAGCGGACGCTACGATGACTATGGCCGCGAAATGCTGCGGATGCAGGACCGGCACGAACGCGACCTGCTTTATACCCCCACCGCCGAGGAGATGGTCACGGATATCTTCCGCGCGCACGTGAGCAGCTACAAGGACCTGCCGCTGACGCTCTACCAGATCCAGTGGAAGTTCCGCGACGAGGTCCGCCCCCGCTTCGGCGTCATGCGCGGCCGCGAATTCTACATGAAGGACGGCTATACCTTCGACCTGACGCGCGAGGATGCGCTGCACGCCTACAACCGCCATTTGGTCAGCTACCTGCGCACATACGAACGCATGGGCCTTCAGGCGATCCCGATGCGTGCGGACAGCGGCCCGATCGGCGGCGATGACACCCATGAATTCCTGGTGCTGGCCGAGACCGGGGAATCGGAGGTGTTCTACGACAGCGAGATCACCGAGCTGAAGTTCGGCAACCGCGAGATCGACTACGACGACAAGGCCCAGTGCCGCGCGGTTCTGGAGGAATTCACCAGCCGCTATGCGCGCACCGACGAAACCCATGACGAGACCAAGTTTGCCGAAGTCCCCGAAAAGCGCCGCCGCGTTGCCCGCGGCATCGAGGTCGGCCAGATCTTCTATTTCGGCACCAAGTATTCCGAGCCCATGGGCGCCACCGTGCAGGGCCATGACGGCAAGCCGGTGCCGGTGCACATGGGATCGCACGGGATCGGTGTGAGCCGCCTGCTGGGCGCCATCATCGAGGCCAGCCATGACGACAACGGCATCATCTGGCCCGAGGGGGTCACGCCGTTCCATTGCGGGATCGTCAACCTCAAGCAGGGGGATGCAGAGGCCGATGCCGCCTGCGAAAGCCTGCATGACGCCATCACCGCCCTGGGGCTGGAACCGCTTTACGACGACCGCAATGAACGCGCCGGCGGCAAGTTCGCCACGATGGACCTGATCGGCCTGCCCTGGCGGATCACCGTGGGGCCGCGCGGGCTCAAGAACGGCGTGGTCGAACTGACCAGCCGCCGCACCGGCGAAAGCGAAGAA
>NZ_DATFIP010000029.1:0-27292 GCF_035270045.1 Salibaculum sp. | reverse complement strand
GACGTCGCTTCGTCCAGAATGAGGATCGGCGGGTTCTTGAGCAGCGTGCGGGCAATGCCCACCCGTTGCTTTTCACCGCCCGACAGCTTGAGCCCGCGTTCACCGACCATCGTGTCATAGCCTTCGGGCAGAGTGCTGATGAAATCGTGGATCTGGGCGGCGCGCGCGGCGGCGATGACCTCGTCCTGGGTGGCGTCGGCGCGGCCATAGGCGATGTTGTAGCGGATGGAATCGTTGAACAGCACCGTGTCCTGCGGCACCACGCCGATGGCGTCATGCAGGCTGTCCTGCGTGACCTCGCGGATGTCCTGCCCGTCGATGCGGATGGCCCCGCCCGAGACATCGTAGAACCGGAACAGCAGCCGCCCGATGGTGGACTTGCCCGACCCAGAAGATCCCACCAGCGCCACGGTCTGCCCCGCGCCCACCGACAGCGAAACGCCGCGCAGGATCGGGCGCTCGTGATCGTAGCCGAAGGTGACGGTGTCGAAGCTGACCTCGCCCTTGTCCACATCCAGACGGTGCGCACCGGGGCGGTCGGCCACGTCGGGCGGCTGTTCCAGCAGGTCGAACATCTCGGCCATGTCGACCATGGCCTGCCGGATCTCGCGGTAGACCGAGCCGAGGAAGTTCAGCGGCATGGTGATCTGGATCATGTAGGCGTTGACCATGACGAAATCGCCCGTGGTCAGCGTGCCGTTCTGCACCCCGAAGGCGGCCATGACCATGACCAGAACCAGCCCTGTCGTGATCACGAAGGCCTGGCCGAAGTTGAGCAGACCCAGCGTGTAGGCCGTCTTGAGCGCCGCCGTCTCGTAAAGCGCCATGGCCCCGTCATAGCGGCCCGCCTCGCGCTGTTCGGCACCGAAATACTTGACCGTCTCGAAGTTCAGCAGGCTGTCGATGGCCTTCTGGTTGGCATCGGTGTCCTGGGCGTTCATCTCCTTGCGGATGCGCACGCGCCATTCGGTCACCTTGAAGGTGAACCAGATGTAGATGGCGATGGTCACAGCCACCACGCCGAGGTAGCTGAAGCCGAAGTGCCACCACAGGATCACCGCGATCATCAACAGTTCGAGGATCAGCGGCCCGATACTGAACAACAGGAACCGCAGCAGGAAATCCACGCCCTTGACGCCGCGTTCGATGATGCGGCTCAGGCCCCCGGTCTTTCGGGTGATGTGATAGCGCATGGAAAGACGGTGGATATGGGTGAAGGTCTCCAGCGCCAGTTGGCGCAGGGCGCTCTGGCCCACCTTGGCGAAGATCACGTCGCGCAGTTGTTGAAAGCCGTTGGTCATCAGCCGCGCCATGCCGTAGGCCACCGTCAGGCCCACCGCGCCCAGCGCGAGCAGCTTGGCATCGCCCGCCTCGCCCGAGAGCGTATCGACCACCAATTTGTAGAGCATCGGCCCCACCACCGCGACCAGCTTGGACGCGACCAGCGCCACCAGCGCCAGCACCACGCGGCGTTTCACCCAAGGCTTGTCTTCGGGCCAGAGATAGGGCGCGACGCGCAACACCACGTTCCAGCCCTCGATGGGCTGGTCGTCGGGGATTGAATCGGGCTGGGCGGCGCGGCGCATCGGGTGGTCCTTGTCGTGAGGGGCCATAGGTAGGCCCCCCGGGCGGCAATGACCAGAGTGCGGCTCAGATCATCTGCATCAGGCGCCGTTTCTCTCCGGTCTCGAAGGGATCGGACAGGGCCTCCGCAAGCCCGTCGAGGGCCGCGATGTTGTGGCCCGGGCGGAAACTGTGGACATGCGGCAGTATCTCGCGGATGCCGCGCGCCCGGGGCGCGAACTCCGACCAGCGCAGCAGGGGGTTGAGCCAGATCAGCCGGCGGCACGACAGGCCCAGGCGCTCTGCCTCGCGGCCCAGCGCGCCGGTCTCGTCGCGGTCCAGCCCGTCGGAGATCAGAAGCACCACCGCCCCCTGTCCCAACACCCGGCGCGACCAGTCGCGGTTGAAATCGTGCAGGCAGGCGGCGATGCGGGTGCCGCCCTCCCAGTCCCGTGCCTCGGCCCCGGCATCGGCCAGGGCCTGGTCCACGTCCCGGGCGCGCATGTGCCGGGTTATGTTGGTCAGCCGGGTGCCGAAGGTGAAGGCATGGACCCTGGCCCAGCCCTGCCCGCGCGCGTTGCTGACGGCATGGACGAAATGCAGCACGGCGCGGGAATACTCCGACATGGACCCCGATATGTCGCAAAGCACAACCAGGTTCGGGTAGCGGATGCGCCGACGCCGGGTCTCGAAGGCGCGGATCTCGCCCCCCTGGCGCATCGACCGGCGCATGGTGCGGCGCCAGTCCGGCATCGGCCCGGCCATTGCCTCGGTCCGGAGGGATTTCACCGGGCGCACCGGCAGGGTCAGCCGCGCCAGCATCCGCCGGGCGCGGGCCATCTCGTCGGTGCTCATCTGCGCGAAATCGAGGGTCCGCAGGCGTTCCTCGGGCGACAGCGTGGCCGAGGCGTCGACCTCGAGCACGCTTTCCTCGCGGTCATCCTCGGGGGCGGGCCGATCCGGCTCAATCCCGTCGAGTAGCGCCTCGGCAGCGCGCTTCTCGGCCGGTCCGGCCCGTTCCTCCTGCTGCGCGCCGCGAATGGCCGGCAGCATCATGGACATCATGTGTTCCAGGAACCGTGGATCACGCCAGTAAAGGCGAAAGACCTGCCCGAAAACACGCAAATGTTCGGGGCGCGAACAGAAACAGGCCTGCAGCGTCCAGTAGAAATCCTGTTTCCCGGTGAACCCCGCCGCCTCGACCGCGCGGATCGCGTCTATCACCCGCCCCGGCCCCACCGGCAGGCCAGCCTTGCGCAGGGCGCGGGCGAAATGCGCGATGTTGCGCGCCAGCTTGCCGTCCTCGGGCAGGTCGTGTGTGGCGAAATCAGACACTTATCACACTGCAGACCGCATAAACTCCGACCGATACTGGGATTAACAGCCCCCAACCAACGACATAGAATATCACGTATCTACTATGCCACCACATTGAATCTCTGAGATTTTTTAAATCGACTTTAACTTTCTCAATGTCTGGGTTTTCATTGAACTTTCCATCTTCGAAAAATTGATCGGTAATCGACTTCAATCGACTGGGGGGATCGCTTAACTGATCCGAATAAAGATTTTCTTTCTTCGTCGAAAGTGAAAGTCCAAAGGTCCCCGCTGAAAAAAGGTCGGCAATCCAATTTATTATCAGAGAAACAACTAGCAGCCCTGTTATCCAGATTATTCCCGAATTGATTTGACCCTCTTTGAGCGCGACTCCGGTCACTGTCACAACTTCGTAATCTACGTCCAGCTTTCTGACTAGGATGATACCGAACGAGAGCATAAGGAGACTTCTGCCCGCAGCTACGGTGTTCCGACTAAGAAGGGGGCGGCCGTCGACATTCATACCGACGACAGCTCGGCGCGCGCCTCGTCGAGAATGCGCTTGGCCTCGGACCCTTCGATGCGCGCGATGTCGTCCTGGTATTTCAGGATCGCGCCCAGGGTGTCGGCAATGACCTGGGGCGACAGTTCGATCGCATCCAGCGCCAACAGGCACTTGGCCCAGTCGATGGTCTCGGCCACGCCGGGGCGCTTGAACAGGTCCTCGCGGCGCAGGTGCTGGACGAAGGCGACGATCTCGCGGCGCAGGCTTTCGCTCGCCTCGGGCGCTCGGGCGCGCAGGATGTCCATCTCGCGCTCGAACTCGGGATAGTCCACCCAGTGATAGAGACAGCGCCTTTTGAGCGCGTCGTGCACCTCTCGCGTGCGGTTCGAGGTCAGGATCACGATGGGCGGCTCAGGCGCCTTGATCGTGCCCAGTTCGGGGATCGTCACCTGGAAATCCGACAGGGCTTCCAGCAGGAAGGCCTCGAAGGGTTCGTCCGTGCGATCGATCTCGTCGATCAGCAGGACCGGCGCGCCGTCTTCATGCGGGCGCATGGCTTGCAGCAGGGGCCTTTCGATCAGGAAATCCCCAGAAAACAGCGTGCGTTGCAGCACCTCCTTGTCCGCCGCGCCCTCGGCCTCGGCAGCGCGGATGGCGATCATCTGGGCAGGGAAGTTCCATTCATAGACGGCGCTGGCCGCATCCAGCCCCTCGTAGCATTGCAGGCGGATCAGGTCGCGGCCCAACGCGGCGGAAATCGCCCTTGCGATCTCGGTCTTGCCGGTGCCCGCCTCGCCCTCCAGGAACAGCGGACGGCCGAGTTTCAGCGACAGGAACACCACCGTCGCCAGTGCCCGCCCGCAGACATATCCCTGCGCGTCCAGGGCTGATTGAACCTCGTCTATGCTATTCATGGCGCCTCCCTGGGGATCATGCTGCATGGCACGGGGCCGGGGTCAAGCGACGCATTGCCCCGCCCGGCCCGACGCGCTAGGCCTTTCCCCGCACGAGCGGAGACCCAAATGAACGATCCCAAGACGCCGGGCTTCGGCCCCGACCTCGGCCCCTTCGACTGGACCGATCCCCTGCGGCTGGAACACCAGCTGACCGAAGACGAACGCATGCTTCGGGACGCGGCACAGGCCTTTGCCCGGGCAGACTTGGCGCCCCGGGTGCGCGATGCCTACGCGATGGAAGCCGCCGATCCGGGCATCTTTCGCGCCATGGGTGCGGCCGGGTTGCTGGGTGTCACCATCCCCGAGGAGTTCGGCGGGCTGGGCGCGGGCTATGTCACCTATGGCCTCGTTGCCCGGGAAATCGAGCGGGTCGATTCGGGCTATCGGTCGATGATGTCCGTCCAGTCCAGCCTGGTGATGTATCCGATCCATGCCTATGGCAGCGACGCGCAGAAGCGGAAATTCTTGCCCGGCTTGGCCAGCGGCGAGTTGATCGGCTGTTTCGGCCTGACCGAACCCGATGCGGGCAGCGACCCCGCCGGCATGAAGACCCGCGCCGAGAAGACCGCTTCGGGCTATCGACTGACCGGGGCCAAGACCTGGATTTCCAACAGCCCGCTGGCGGATGTCTTCATCGTCTGGGCCAAGTCCGACGCCCATGACGGCAAGATCCGCGGCTTCGTTCTGGAGGCGGGCACGCCCGGCCTGTCGGCGCCCAAGATCGAGGGCAAGCTGAGCCTGCGCGCCTCGGTCACCGGCGAGATCGTCATGGACGGGGTCGAGGTCGGCGATGAGGCGCTGCTGCCCGGGGTCTCGGGGCTCAAGGGGCCGTTCGGCTGCCTCAACCGCGCGCGCTATGGCATCAGCTGGGGCGTCCTGGGCGCCGCCGAGGCCTGCTGGCACGCCGCGCGCCAGTACGGACTGGACCGCAAGCAGTTCGGGCGACCGCTGGCGAACACCCAGTTGTTCCAGAAAAAACTGGCCGACATGCAGACGGAGATCACCCTGGGCCTGCAGGGGGCGCTGCAACTGGGCCGGCTGATGGACGCGGGTCAGGCCGCGCCCGAGGGCATCAGCCTGATGAAGCGCAACAATTGCGGCAAGGCGCTGGATGTCGCCCGACAGGCCCGCGACATGCACGGCGGCAACGGCATCTCTGGCGAATACGACGTGATTCGCCACATGATCAACCTGGAGACGGTGAACACCTACGAGGGCACGCATGACGTGCACGCCCTGATCCTTGGGCGGGCGCAGACCGGACTGCAGGCGTTTTTCTAGGCGCAGCACGGCGCAATCGCCAAAATGGCCCAGGACTTGCAAATTCTGGCCGCATATACAGATCAGAAAGACAGGGTGCCACGACATGGCGAAACCCGGGCGAGGACCGATGGCCGACCAACATGATCTGTTCGACCTGCAACTGGAGGGGCTGGACCCCGAGCCCTGGCGCGACCGCGTCGAAGAGCTGGGCAATGCCCTTGGCCAGTGCGCGCGGCTGGGCGAGCGCTACTTGGCGACGCGGATATACGCCGGGCCACGCCTGCTGGTCAGCTTCGAGAACGTGCCGGCGGCGCGCAAGTTTCACCCCGACGCCGCCCCGCGCGGCTGGCTGATGGCGCGGGACCGGGGCTGGTCGACGCTGACCCTGCTGGCCAGCGAGCCAGAGAACTGGTTCCGCGACGAAGCCGTCTATGCCTATTTCGACGAGCTGATCGACGAGGGATATTTCGACGACTTCGAGGAAGTGCTTTTCTACGGGGTCGGTGGCGCGGGCTATGCCGCCGCGGCCTATTCCGTCGCTGCCCCCGAGGCCCGGGTGCTGACCCTCCGCCCGCAGGCCACGCTGGACCCGGCCCGCGCCGCATGGGACCATCGATTCATGGGTCAGCGGGCCAAGGACTTCACCAGCCGTTTCGGCTATGCCCCGGACATGCTGGAAACCGCCAGCCGGGCCTGGGTCATCCACGATCCGTTGGTGGCCGAGGACGCAATGCACGCGACCCTTTTCGCCGCGCCCAACACCCTGCTTCTGCGCACCCCGCACCTGGGCCGCACGCCCGAGCGTGACCTGTCCGTCATGGGGGTGCTGGATGACCTGATCGACGAGGCGATGGAAGGCACGCTCGATCATGCCGCCTTTGCCGGCTACTGGCGCGCACGGCAGCAGCACCTGCCTTACCTGCGCACCCTTTTCATGCAGCTTGACGAGGACGGGCGCGAGGGATTGCTGGCCCGGCTCTGCCGCTTCGTGCTGCGCGACACCAACCGCCCGCTTTTCGCAAAGCGACTGGCGCGCATCGAGGCCCGCCAGGCCGAGCGGTCGGACCCGTCAGAGCAGGCCGCACCGGCGACGGCACAGGCCTGAGGCAAGGTGGCTTCCATGCCATGACTGAGCGATGGTGCGCCCAGACGCCCCGCTGATCGACATACCGGGCAGGACGCCCATGCGTCGCCGCGGGGCCGACCAACTGCACGACAGACAGCCATCGACCGCCCCGGTCATCGCCCCCCCGGGGCAGGTCTATCGGCCGCCCGGGTCCAGCGCCTTTTGCATCGCCGCGAGAAGGCGCAGACCGAAATACCCCAGCCCGGCACCGAACGCGACGCCAAGCGGCGACCCCGTGTCGAACAGCGCACAGAGCACCCCTGCCCCCACCAGTGCCACGAGAAAGGCCAGGAGGCGCGTCTCGCCCTCCTCGACCGGCATGTGTCGCGACAGCGCGCGGGCCAGGGGCCGCGCCACCGAGGGTTCGATATGCGGGGTCAGGACCCCCGCCAGCAGGGCGATGATGAAACCGAACATGCGATCCTCCGTTCTACCGCCCGGATGTGGGAAGGCCCGGGCGCCGATCAAGTCCCCGCGTTTCGCCCCGGCCCGATTACGAACAGGCTGGAAAGCGCGGGCCCGACGGTGTATGGCCTGCCCATGAGCAAATCCGACCCGACCCGGCTGACAATCCGCCGTCCCGACGACTGGCATCTGCATCTTCGCGATGGCGAGATGCTCAAGGGCGTGCTGCCCCACAGCGCCGCCCATTTCGCGCGGGCCATCATCATGCCCAACCTTGTGCCGCCGGTGGTCACCGGCGCACAGGCTGCCGCCTATCGCGACCGGATCCTGGCCGCCCTGCCGGAGGGCAGCAACTTCCAGCCCCTCATGACGCTGTACCTGACCGAGGACACGGACCCCGAGGACCTGGCCCGCGCCCATGCCGAGGGCCTGGTGACGGCGGCCAAGCTCTACCCCGCCGGGGCGACCACGAATTCCGCCGGCGGCGTTCGAGACTTCGACAAGATCCGCCCCGTGCTGGAAAAGATGGCCGAGATCGGCTGCCCCCTTTGCGTGCATGGCGAGGTCACACACCCCGAGGTGGACATCTTCGACCGCGAGGCCGTGTTCATCGACAAGGTGCTCAAGCCGATCCGCAAGAAGACCCCCGACCTGCGCGTCGTCATGGAACACGTCACCACCCAGGACGCGGTGGACTATGTCCGTGACACACCCCGGGGCCTGGCAGCCACGATCACCACGCACCACCTGATCATCAACCGCAACGACATCCTGGTCGGCGGGATCAAGCCGCATTATTACTGCCTGCCCGTGGCCAAGCGCGAAGCCCACCGCATCGCGCTGGTCCAGGCCGCCACCAGCGGCGACCGGCGCTTTTTCCTGGGCACCGACAGCGCCCCGCACAATGACGCCAACAAGCTGCAGCCCTGCGGTTGCGCGGGCTGTTTCACCGCGCCCAACACCCTTTCCTGCCTTGCCGAGGTCTTTGACGCGGCCGGCAAACTGGGCCAGCTGGAGGCCTTTACCTCGCGCAACGGGCCGCGTTTCTACAAGCTGCCCGTCAACGAGGAGACGATCACGCTGGTCAAGGGCGATCCCGTCGCCTACCCCGACCGGATCGAGACCGGCGACGGCCCGGTCACGGTCTTCGATCCCGGTTTCCCGCTGCACTGGCATGTCGCGGGATGACGCCGACGGCGCCCGCCGGACCGCGCCGATCCTGAGCGAGATCGAGACCCGTCACCCGGGGAACGGCGGCCCGCGCGCCGCCGCGGCAGGGTCCGCAGTGGCCTGCCGAACGTGGACAAGCCTGATTTCCTTGGGATAACCTGTGGAGCGATACCGGGCCATCCCGAGGACATTATGACCCACACTTGGCCAGTGTTGCGTATCTTGGACACCGGCCCCCCATATATGCTACAAGCCAGACATGGCGGGCGCGAATTTGCGCCTTGTCCACAGCCTGTCCCCAGCTTTTTGCAGATGGCCTGAGCCCCGCGCAACGGCTAGACCCCGGGGGCTGGAACAGAACAGCGGGAATCGGGGCGCGCAGGATGAACGAGATCACCACATTCAACGCCAGCGGCGACGGCGAGGGCGGCAACCTGCCCCATTCAATCGAAGCCGAACAGCAGCTGCTGGGGGCGATCCTGACAAACAACGATGTCTTCGACCGCATCGCCTCGATCGTTCGGCCCGATCATTTCTATGATCCGGTCCATGCCCGCATTTTCGAGACCGCCGCCGCGCGCATCCAGAAGAACGCCCTGGCCTCGCCCGTGACGCTCAAGGCCTTCCTGGAGGACGACGAGGGGCTCAAGGAACTGGGCGGACCGGCCTATCTCGCGCGGCTCGCCGGGGCGGCGATCTCGGCCTTTGCCGCGCGCGACTACGCACAGATGATCTATGACCTCGCCGTGCGGCGCGAGCTGATCCAGGTCGGCCAGGACATCTCGGCCAAGGCCGCGCGGGTGGACGTGGACAGCGAACCGCGCGAACAGATCGTCGAAGCCGAGCAGAAGCTCTACCAGCTTGCCGAACAGGGCCAGTCCGAAAGCGGATTCCAGAGCTTTCTCAAGGCCGTAACGGACGCGGTGAATGTGGCGAACGCGGCCTACCAGCGCGAGGGCGGCCTCGCCGGTGTTGCCACGGGACTGGCGGACATGGACACCAAGCTGGGTGGTCTGCACTCCTCGGACCTGCTGATCCTGGCCGGGCGGCCCTCGATGGGCAAGACCTCGCTGGCCACCAACATCGCGTTCAACGTCGCCAAGGCCTACAAGCGCGGCAAGCTGTCCGATGGCACCGAGGGCGCGGTGGACGGTGGCGTGGTGGGCTTTTTCAGCCTGGAAATGAGCGCCGAGCAACTGGCAGGACGGATTCTCGCCGAGGCCTCGGAAATCTCCAGCCACAAGATCCGCCAGGGGGACATGGACGAGACCGAGTTCCGCCGTTTCGTCGAGGCGGCCAAGGAACTGGAGGCCTGCCCGCTGTTCATCGACGACACCCCCGCCCTGCCAATCTCCCAGGTCGCGGCCCGGGCCCGGCGGCTCAAGCGCACCCACGGGCTGGACCTGCTGATCGTGGACTACCTGCAACTGCTGCGCGGCAACGCTGAAAACCGGGTGCAGGAAATCGCCGAGATATCCATGGGCCTCAAGGCCATCGCCAAGGAACTGGACATCCCCGTCATGGCCCTGTCGCAGCTGTCGCGCCAGGTCGAAAGCCGCGACGACAAGCGCCCGCAACTGTCGGACCTGCGCGAATCCGGCTCGATCGAGCAGGACGCCGACGTGGTGATGTTCGTCTTCCGCGAGGAATACTATGTCGAGCGCGAAAAGCCCTCCGAGGACAAGCTCGACGAGATGGCGGGCTGGCAGGAACGAATGGCGCGGCTGCACGGCAAGGCAGAGGTCATCATCGGCAAGCAGCGCCACGGCCCCATCGGCACGGTGGAACTGGCCTTCGAAAGCCAGTTCACCCGCTTCGGCAACCTGGTCAAGCCTTGGCAACAGGGCGCGGGCGACTTCGGCTGATGACGATCACCGGGGTCAATCACGTCACCCTGTCCTGCACCGACCTGGACCGCGCGGTGCGCTTTTACCGCGACCGGCTGGGCGGGGTCCTGCGGGCCCTGTGGGCCGATGGCGCCTATCTTGAGCTGGGAACGCTTTGGCTTTGCCTCGCCCGGGCCCGGTCAGCGGCCCCCGCGACAGATTACAGCCATCTCGCGCTTGATGTCGCCCCCGGCGGCCTTGCAGCCCTGCGTGAGCGGCTTGCCGATCTGCCGAGGTGGCAAGAGAACCGAAGCGAAGGCGAAAGCCTCTATGTCCTCGATCCGGACGGGCACAGGCTTGAACTGCACGAGGGCGACTTGGCCTCTCGCCTGGCCCATTGCCGCGCCCGCCCCGAAAAAGGCGTCGAGATCTTCGATCCGCCGGCGTGAAGGGCCGCAAAACCGCGCTTGCCCCCCTGCCTGCCACCTGTCAAAACCCCGGCCATGTCGACCGGATTCCTCAATATCGATCTGACCGCGCTGGCACGCAACTGGCAGGCGCTTGACGCCATGACCGGGGCCGAGACGGCCGCGGTGGTCAAGGCCGACGGCTACGGGCTGGGGGTGGAGAAGGTGGCGCGGGCGCTGGCGCGCGCGGGCGCGAAGACCTTTTTCGTGGCGGTCGCCGAAGAAGGGGTCAAGCTGCGCGAGGCGCTGGGGCCGAACCCGGCGATCTGCGTCTTCTCGGGCCACATGCGCGGCGATACCGACATGATCGGGGACATGGGCCTGACCCCCATGATCAACACCGTGGGCCAACTGACCCGCCACCTGGAAAGCCTGCCCGACCATCCCTTCGGCATCCAGCTCGACACCGGGATGAACCGGCTTGGGATGGAGATTGACGACTGGGCCAGCGTCGCCGAGATCGCCCTGGGCCAGAACTGCCAGCTGGTGATGAGCCACCTGGCCTGCCAGGACGACCCGGATCACCCCATGAACCGCCAGCAGCTGGATGAATTCCACCTGATGACCGACGGCATCAAAGTGCCACGGTCGCTGGCCGCGACGGGGGCCATCCAGATGGGCCCCGAGTATCACTTCGATCTGACCCGGCCCGGTGTCGGCCTTTACGGCGGTCTGCCCTTCGCCGATGCGCAACCGGTGGCACACCTGGACCTGCCCGTCATCCAGTTGCGCGACGTGGCGCAGGGCGAAACGGTGGGCTACGGGAACACGTGGACGGCGCGGCGGCCCACCAAGCTGGTGACGGTCAGCGCGGGCTATGCCGACGGTATCCACCGCGTGCTGTCCAACAAGACGCAGCTGTGGCACGGCAGCCAGCCGGTGCCGGTGGTGGGCCGTGTCTCTATGGACCTGATCACCGCCGATGTCACCGACCTCGACGAGGTGCCGGGCAGTCTCTCGCTGTTGTCGGCCAACCAGACCGTCGATCACATCGCCGAACAGTCCGGCACCATCGGCTACGAGGTGCTGACCGCGCTGGGTGGGCGCTACCAGCGCCGGTATTCGGGCGCATGACACGGGCATTGGCGGCCACGGGCGCCTCGGTCCTGGGGCTGCTGGCCGCGATCGGGCGGCTGGCGATCTTTGTCGGGCAGACGGTGTCGCACCTCGCGCGCCCACCGTTCTACTTTCGTGAATTCGGCCATGCGCTCGTGCAGATCGGCTATTTCTCGCTGCCCGTCGTGGGGCTGACGGCGCTGTTCACCGGCGGCGCGCTGGCGCTGCAAATCTACGCGGGCGGGTCGCGCTTCGACGCGCAGGCGGTGGTGCCGCAGATCGTGGCCATCGGCATGGTGCGCGAACTTGGCCCGGTCCTGGTGGGGCTGATGATCGCGGCGCGGGTGACGTCGAGCATCGCCGCCGAGATCGCCACCATGAAAGTGACCGAGCAGATCGACGCGCTGGTCACGCTTTCGACCCACCCGATGAAATACCTGACCCTGCCGCGCGTTCTGGCGGCCACGCTGGTCATGCCGATTCTGGTTGGGATCGGTGACATCATCGGCATCATGGGCGGCTTTCTGGTGGGCACGGAGCGGCTGGGCTTCAACGCCGCGGCCTATCTCAAGAACACCGCCGATTTCCTGACACGGCTCGACATCATCTCGTCGCTGGTCAAGGGCGCCGTCTTCGGTTTCATCGCCGCGCTGATGGGCTGCTATTACGGGATGCAGTCGGACAGGGGCGCCATGGGCGTGGGCCGGGCGACCAAGACATCCGTCGTGGCTGCCGCGGTGCTGATCCTGGCGGCGAACTTCCTTCTGACGGAGGCGTTCTTTTCCGCATGATCCGGCTGACCGACCTGCATAAATCCTTCGGCACCAAGGCGGTGCTGCGCGGCGCCGACCTGCACGTGCCCAAGGGCGAAAGCATGGTGGTCATCGGCGGCTCGGGCACGGGCAAGTCGGTGCTGATCAAGTGCATCCTCGGCCTCATCACCCCCGACAGCGGCAAAATCGAGGTTGACGGCCAGGACGTGACGAAGGCAGACCGCGACGCCTTCCTCGCCCGCTTCGGGATGCTGTTCCAGGGCGGCGCGCTCTTCGACAGCCTGCCGGTCTGGCAGAACGTGGCCTTTCGCCTGCTACGTGGCCATCTCAAGCGTCCCAAGGCGGAGGCGCGCGAGATCGCCATCGAGAAACTGCGCCGGGTGGGCCTTTCCCCGGACGTGGCCGACCGCCTGCCGGCCGAACTTTCGGGCGGGATGCAGAAACGCGTCGGGCTGGCCCGCGCTATCGCCGCCGAGCCCGAGATCATCTTCTTCGACGAGCCCACGACGGGGCTGGACCCGATCATGTCGGGCGTCATCAACGACCTGATCCGCGAGATCGTCACCGAGATGGGCGCGACGGCCATCACCATCACCCACGACATGACATCCGTGCGCGCCATCGCGGACGACGTGGCCATGCTGCACGCTGGCAAGGTGCGCTGGTCCGGGCCGGTGGCGCAGATGGACGACAGCGACGACCCCTACCTGCACCAGTTCATCACCGGCAGCGCCGAGGGGCCGATCGAGGCGGTGCGCTGATGGACGCCACCCTGCGCGCGAGCAACCTCGCCCTGCTGGTGCTGTTCCCGGTGGCCTGGTTCGCGCCCTTGCTGCGGGCGGGGTTTCTGCCGCTTTTCGGCATGAACGAAATATCCATCGTCTCGGGGCTGCAGAGCCTTTGGGGCAGCGACGTCTTCCTGGCGGTGATTGTCACCGCGCTGGCGCTTTTCGCCCCCTACCTCAAGTGCATCGGGCTGGCGCTGGTGCAGTTTCGCCTGCTGGACACCCGCGCCCTGCCCGCGCTGGCCTGGCTGGGCAAGCTGGCGATGGCGGATGTTTTCCTGATCGCGCTCTATGTCGTGGTGGTCAAGGGCGTCAGCCGCGCTTCGGTCGAGGGGGCCTGGGGGCTTTACCTCTTCACAGGCTGCGTTCTGGCCGCGATCCTGATCTCGGGTCTGACAGAACGGCAGATGCGCGCCTGAGGGCAGGCCCCATGGACAGGACCCGCGAATTGGGCCAAAAGGTGAACATGGCCAAGGACCTCTCCTTTATCTGTACCGCTTGCAACGCCGCCCATTCCAAGTGGTCGGGCCGGTGTGACGCCTGCGGAGCCTGGAACTCGATTGAAGAGGCCAAGCCCCTTTCCACGGGCCCCAAGGCGAAGGGGCTGGGCGTCAAGCGCGGCCGCGCGCTGGAGTTGACCGATCTCGCCACTGAACAACCCGAACCGCCGCGCACCCATTCCGGCGTGGCCGAGCTGGACCGCGTGCTGGGCGGCGGCCTCGTCAAGGCCAGTGCCCTGCTGGTGGGCGGCGACCCGGGGATCGGCAAGTCCACGTTGCTTTTGCAGGCCGCGGCCCGTTTCGCGCGCACCGGGCTCAAGGTGCTTTACGTCTCGGGTGAGGAATCCGCCGCCCAGGTGCAGATGCGCGCAAGGCGGCTGGAGCTGACCGAAAGCCCCGTGCAACTGGCCAGCGAGACCAGCCTGCGCGACATCCTGACCACGCTTGAGGCCGAGGCACCGGACCTGGTCATCATCGATTCCATCCAGACGATGTGGCTGGATTCCGTCGAGGCCGCGCCGGGCTCGGTCAGCCAGGTGCGCGCCGCCGCCCACGAGTTGACCAGTTTCGCAAAGCGGCGGGGCATCGCCGTCGTCATGGTCGGCCATGTCACCAAGGACGGCCAGATCGCAGGGCCACGCGTGGTCGAACACATGGTGGACACGGTTCTTTACTTCGAGGGCGAGCGCGGCCACCAGTTCCGCATCCTGCGCAGCCACAAGAACCGCTTCGGCCCCGCCGACGAGATCGGCGTCTTCGAGATGTCCGGCAAGGGGCTGATCGAGGTGAGGAATCCTTCGGCCCTGTTCCTGTCCGAACGCGGTGACCCGGCGCCCGGCTCGGTCGTATTTGCCGGGATCGAAGGGTCGCGCCCGATGCTGTGCGAATTCCAGGCCCTCGTGGCGCCCTCGCCCCATTCGCAACCGCGCCGCACCGTCGTGGGCTGGGATGGCGGACGCCTGGCGATGATCCTGGCAGTGCTGGAATCGCGGGCGGGGCTGCCCTTTACCGGGCTTGACGTCTACCTGAACGTGGCGGGGGGCCTGCGGGTCGGCGAACCGGCTGCCGACCTGGCCGTGGCCGCTGCGCTGATCTCGGCCAAGGAGGACGCGGCCCTGCCCGCCGACTGTGTCGTCTTCGGGGAAATCTCGCTGTCGGGGGCGCTGCGCCCGGTGGCCCAGACCGAAAATCGGTTGAAAGAAGCCTCGAAACTTGGTTTTAGATCGGCGATAACCCCGGTGCGGGCGAAACGCGTGGGGTCCGGTGGCGTCGCCTTGCGCGAAATGCGCGGCCTGCCGGAATTCGTCGAAGGGGTCTTCGGGGCGCGCTAGCCGTGGGGGCACCGCCAGAGGAACAAGGGGCCGGGACACCATGGGCGATTTCACCCTCATTGACGGCATCGTGGCCGTTATCATCGTGTTGTCGGCCTTGCTGGCCTACAGTCGCGGCCTGGTTCGCGAGATCATGGCCATCGCGGGCTGGGTAGCTGCCGCCGTGATCGCCTTCATCTTTGCCGACCGGGTCACGCCGCTGGTGCGCCAGATCCCCGTGCTGGGCGACTTCATCGGCGACAGCTGCGAATTGTCCATGATCGCCGCCTTTGCCGCGGTCTTTGCCGTCGTCCTGGTGGTCGTGTCGATCTTCACGCCGCTGTTTTCCACGCTGGTGCAGCGGTCCGCGCTGGGCGGCCTTGACCAGGGGCTGGGCTTCCTCTTCGGGGCGCTGCGGGGCATCCTTTTGGTGGCCGTGGCCTTCTTCGTCTACGAGACCATCCTGGAAACGCAACAGGTCGCCATGGTCGACGACAGCCGCTCGAGCGCCGTTTTCGCCAGCTTCACCGAGCGCATGCGCTCGGAGGACCCGGAGCAGGCGCTCGGCTGGATCACCACCCAGTACGAACAACTGGTGGCAGGCTGCAACCCGACGTGACGGCGCCAGCCGTGCGGCGCGCCTTTGTAATCGTTCCGTGACAGTCGCGCCGCGTGGCACTATGTGGGAGCCTAGGTTCAGTCCGTGAGATTCGGAGGGTCCATTCGTGACCAAGGTGCTGCCACCCGCCCATCCTTTCGACTATGCTGGAGACGGGTCAGACGACGACAAGCTGAAAGAGGAATGCGGGGTCTTCGGCACGGTCGCGGTGTCGGATGCCGCGTCGATCGTTGCGCTCGGGCTTCATGCCTTGCAACACCGCGGCCAGGAGGCTGGCGGTATCGTCACCCATGATGCCGAACACGGCTTCAATTCGACCCGCCGCTTCGGCCTCGTGCGCGACAATTTCACCTCGGAAAAGTTGCTGGCCACCCTACCCGGCCCGATCGGCATCGGCCACGTGCGCTATTCCACCGCCGGATCCAAGGGCGGCACACAGATCCGCGACGTGCAGCCCTTCTTCGGCGAATTTTCCATGGGCGGCGCGGCATTGGCGCATAACGGCAACATCACCAACGCGCTGCAACTGCGCAAGGAGTTGATCGAGCGCGGCTCGATCTTCCAGTCCTCCAGCGACAGCGAATGCATCATTCACCTGATGGCGCGGTCCATGGGTCGCACCATCCCCGATCGCATGGAAGAGGCCCTGCGCAAGGTCGAGGGCGCCTTTTCCGTCGTCGCCATGACCCGGACCAAGCTGATGGGCTGCCGCGACCCGCTGGGCGTGCGCCCGCTGGTTCTGGGCAAGCTGGGCGATGGCTGGGTCCTGGCCAGCGAGACCTGCGCGCTCGACATCATCGGGGCCGAGTTCCTGCGCGAGATCGAACCGGGCGAGATGGTGGTGATTTCCGCAGAGAAGGGCGTGCAGAGCCATCGTCCCTTCCGCCCGGCCGAGTCGCGCTTCTGCATCTTCGAGCACGTCTATTTCAGCCGCCCCGACAGCATCCTGGGCGGCCAGTCCGTCTATTCCACGCGGGAAAACATCGGCCGCGAACTGGCCAAGGAAAGCCCGGTCGAGGCCGACCTTGTCTGCCCCGTGCCGGACAGCGGCACGCCGGCGGCCATCGGATACAGCCTGCAAAGCGGCATTCCCTATGCGATGGGGATCATCCGCAACCAGTACATGGGCCGGACCTTCATCGAACCGACCGAGCAGATCCGCAATATGGGTGTGCGGCTGAAACTCAACGTCAACCGCGCGCTGATCAAGGGCAAGCGGGTGATCCTTGTCGACGACAGCGTGGTGCGCGGCACCACCAGCCGCAAGATCAAGGACATGATCCTGGATGCCGGCGCGGCCGAGGTGCATTTCCGCATCGCCAGTCCGCCCACCGCCTGGCCCTGTTTCTACGGGGTGGACACGCCCCAGCGCGAAAAGCTGCTGGCCGCCACGATGTCCGAGGACGAGATGCGCGATCACCTGGGGGTAGACAGCATCAAGTTCATCTCGCTCGATGGGCTTTACCGTGCCGTGGGCGAGGCCCGCGGCCGCGACAACGGTTGCCCGCAATACTGCGACGCCTGCTTCTCGGGAGAGTACCCGGTAAAACCCACCGACATGCTGGAGCAAGGTTTCCAGATGAAGGCCGCCGAATAGACACGGCGGCGGTCGGCGAGGCCCGCTGGACGGGATTGCCAAGCCTCGCGTGCTGGCATAACAGCGGGCCATGACCTCGATCGCGCTCATCACCGGTGCCAGCCGCGGCCTCGGCGCCGCCCTCGCCCAAGCCCTCGCCCCGGCCCATCACATCGTTGCCGTGGGCCGGACCACCGGCGCCCTGGAAGAGCTGGACGACCGTATCCGCGCCCGGGGCGGCGAGGCGACGCTGGCGCCCATGGACATCACCACAGACGCGGCCATGCAACAGCTGTGCCGCTCGATCCATGACCGCTGGGGCAAGGTGGATCTGTGGGTTCACACGGCGGTTCATGCCGCGCCCCTGTCGCCCGCCGCGGCCATGGTCGCCAAGGATTTCGACAGCTCCATGACCGTCAACGTCTCGGCCACCCAGCGGCTGATCGGCTATGTCGCGCCCTTGCTGGGCACCGGGGGACGGGCGGTGTTCTTCGATGATCCACAAGCCGGCCAGCCCTACTACGGGGCCTATGGCGCCTCGAAGGCGGCGCAGATCGCGCTGGCCCGCAGCTGGCAGGCCGAATCCGCCAAGACCGGGCCTGATGTGCGTGTTCTTACGCCGCGCCCCATGCCCACGGCGACCCGCGGCCGCTTTCACCCCGGCGAGGACCGCAGCGCCCTGACCCCCCCCGAGGACGAGGCCGGGCGGCTTCTGACACAGATCTCGCGATAGCAGTCCTTGCCGCCCGCCTGCGCCGTGGATAGACAGGCGCAAAAGGGGGCGGACATGCGCATTCTCATCACCAACGACGACGGGATCAACGCGCCGGGCCTCGCGGTCCTGCACGCCATCGCGACCGAGATCGCGGGCCCCCGGGGCGAGGTCTGGACCGTCGCCCCCGCCTTCGAGCAATCCGGCGTTGGCCACTGCATTTCCTACAGCCATCCGACCATGATCGCGCAGCTGGGCGAGCGCCGCTTTGCCGCCGAAGGGTCGCCGGCCGATTGCGTGCTGGCCGGGCTTTACGACGTCATGGCCGGGAGCCGGCCCGACCTCGTGCTCTCGGGCGTGAACCGCGGCAACAACGCCGCGGAGAACGCGATGTATTCGGGCACCATCGGCGGCGCGATGGAGGCCGCCCTGCAGGGCCTGCCTGCCATCGCCCTGTCGCAGTACTTCGGCCCCGGCAACGCGAAGGGCGACACCCCGTTCGAGGCCGCCGCCGTCCACGGCGTTGCCCTCGTGCGCACCCTGCTGGACCGCGCGGCCTGGGACAGTGACGCCGATTACCGGCTGTTTTACAACGTGAACTTCCCACCCGTCCCGGCGGCCGCGGTCAAGGGCCCGCGCGCGGCCCCGCAGGGCTTCCGCCGCGACACGGGTTTCTCCGTAGAGCCCACGCATTCGCCCTCTGGGCGGAGGTTCCTCTGGGTCAAGGGCGGCGTCCAGCACGCGCCAACCGAACCGGGAAGCGATGCGGCGACCAACCTCGATGGGTATATCTCGGTCACGCCGATGCGCGCGGACCTGACCGCCCATGACCGGCTCAATGCCCTGCACGAGGCGCTGGCGTGACCCCCGAGCAGCAGATGCGCTTCGTCTACGCGCTGCGCTCCAAGGGGGTGACGGACGCGCGCACGCTTGTGGCCATGGAGCGCACCGACCGGTCGCGCTTCGTCAAGGGCCATTTCGCTGACCGCGCCTACGAGGATATGCCCCTGCCCATCGCCTGCGGGCAGACCATCTCGCAGCCCTCGGTGGTCGGGCTGATGACCCAGGCCCTGAAGGTGCAGCCCCGCGACAAGGTGCTCGAAGTGGGCACCGGCTCGGGCTACCAGGCGGTGATCCTCAGCCACCTGGCACGGCGGGTCTACACCGTGGACCGTCACAAGCGCCTGGTCCAGGAAGCCCGCACCCTGTTCGAGGAGATGGACCTGACCAACATCACCGCCATGACCTCGGACGGCAGCCACGGGTTGCCCGATCAGGCCCCCTTCGACCGGATCGTCGTGACCGCCGCCGCCGAGGACCCGCCCGGCCCGCTGCTGGCCCAGCTCAAGCCCGGAGGGGTCATGGTGCTTCCAGTGGGTCAATCCGACACCGTGCAATCGCTGATCCGGGTGACCCGGGGCGAGGATGGTTTCGACTACGAGGAACTGCGCCCGGTGCGTTTCGTGCCGCTTGTCGGGGGCTTGGGCACCGACTGATTTTCCCCTATACTCTCCTTCAAAGGCGACGCAGACCGACAGAACGATCGCCCCAGCCTCCGAGGACCGAGCCGATGTTCACACGCCCCTCTTGCCCCGTCTCCCGGTCCGTGATCCGGCCCGGACGCCTGTTGCTGGCGGGCACCGCGCTGATCACCCTGGCCGCCTGCGATGCCGATGGCAACCTGGCCGACCTTGACCTGCGCGACCTTGGCGGGGGGTTCGACACGTCGCAATCGGTTGCCGAATTGCCCGACCGCCCGCGGCCCGACAACCGCGGCGTCATCTCCTACCCCGGCTACCAGGTGGTGGTCGCCCGCCAGGGCGAGACAGTGCGCCAGATCGCCGGCCGGCTCGAGGTCAGCGCTCAGGAACTGGCCCGCTACAATGCCATCGACCCGGACACGCCGTTGCGCCGGGACGAGATCGTCGCCCTGCCCGGGCGCGTGGCCGAACCCTCTCCTGCCACCGGCGCCGCGGGTACCGGGCCGATCCGCCCCCCCTCGGAGGTGGACTTGACCACGCTGGCATCCGAAGCGATCGACCGGGCCGAACCGCAACAGGCGCCGCCCGCGAGCGAGGCGCCGCAAAGCAGCGCCCCCACCGGCGTGGAACCCCTGCGCCATCAGGTCGAGCGCGGCGAAACGGTCTATTCCATCGCCCGGCTCTATGATGTGCCGGTGCGCGGCCTGGCCGAGTGGAACGGGCTGGGCGCCGACCTGATGATCCGCGAGGGTCAGCAACTCCTGATCCCCGCCAGCGGGACCGCGCCCCCCTCGCCCACCGACGAGGTGACCGAACCGGGCCGCGGGACGCAGACCCCGACCCCGCCCAGCGCCGCCCGGCCGCTTCCGGCAGACAGCACCGGGACCGGCGCCCGGAACGAGGCACCGCCCAGCCCCGACATCGGCGACCAAAGCCCCGCGGCGACGGATGCGCCGCTGATCTACCCGGTCTCCGGCAGCATCATCCGCGACTACAACCCGCCCCAGAACAGGGGCATTGTCTTCTCGACCGGTTCGGCCGCGCCGGTGCGCGCCGCCGCCGACGGAACGGTCAGGCTCATCAGTGAAGAGGTGAACGGAACCAAGTTCATCCTCGTCAACCACGGCAACAATATCTCGACCGTCTATATCGGCATGGCCGACATCTCTGTGAGCAAGGGCGATTCCGTTTCCCAGGGCGAGACCCTGGGGCTTACGGCAGAGGGCGAGAACAGCACGTTCCAGTTGCAGGTGGCCGATGGCACCGACCGGGTCGATCCCGCCGATTACCTGCCGTGATCAGAAATACGGGATTCTGAGCGGCCAACGGATTTCCGGAAAGTCGGTCATATCCGCACCCCCTCGCGACCGGCCAGGTCGGTGAAGAACTGCCAGGCCACCCGGCCCGATCGCGCGCCCCGCGTGGCCTGCCACTCGATCGCCTCGGCGCGCAGGCTGTCACGGTCGAAGGTCACGCCGTAGGCCGCGCAATAGCCCTCGATCATGGCGAGGTAATCGTCCTGGTCGCAGGGGTGGAACCCCAGCCAGAGCCCGAAGCGGTCGGACAGCGAGACCCTTTCCTCGACCGACTCGGCAGGGTTTATGGCGGTTGAGCGCTCGTTCTCGATCATGTCGCGCGGCATCAGGTGGCGGCGGTTCGACGTGGCATAGAGCACCACGTTATCGGGTCGTCCCTCGACACCACCGTCCAGCACGGCCTTGAGCGCCTTGTAGTGCTGATCATCGTTGGCAAAGGACAGGTCATCGCAGAACAGGATGAAGCGTTCCTCGCGCCCCCGCAGCAAGTGCAGGCACCGCCCGATGCTGGGCAGGTCCTCGCGCTGGATCTCGACGATCTTGAGCTGCGGGTGCTGGCGCGCCACGGCCTCGTGCACGGCCTTGACGAGCGAGGATTTCCCCATCCCCCGCGCGCCCCAGAGCAGCGCGTTGTTGGCCGGCATCCCGCCGGCGAACTGAACGGTGTTGCGCCGCAGCGTATCGCGGGACCGGTCGATGCCCACGAGCAGGTCGATCTCGACGCGGTTTACCTCGTCCACCGGGGTCAGACGGTCCGGGTCCGGGTGCCAGACGAAGGCCGGCGCCATGCGGAAATCGGGGGCGGGAACGGGCGCCGGAGCCATGCGCTCCAGCGCCCCCGCGATACGCAGCAGAGCCTCCTCCTCCCGGCTCACTTCCGCGCGTCCTCCCCGGCGTCGTCCTCATCCCGCCCGGAAGCCTCGTTCTCGTCCGCGTCGTCCTCGTCATCGACCCACAGCCCCTCGGCCCGCAGCCTTTCCTCGCGCTTGCGCTCGACCCGGGCGACCAGCTGGATCGACACCTCGTAGAGCCCGTAGACCACCACGAAAAGGATCACCTGCGTGATGACATCTGGCGGCGTCACCAGGGCCGCCAGCGCGAGGATGGCGACGACGGCGTATTTGCGCACCTGCCGCAGCCCGGGGGCACTGACCAGGCCGGCCTTGCCCATCAGCGTCAGCAGGACAGGCAGCTGGAAACAGAGCCCGAAGGCCAGGATGAACTTTATCGTGAGGTTCAAATATTCCTGCGCCGAGCCCTGGAAGACCACGGAAAGGCCTTGGGCGACCTCCTCGCCGACAACGGCCTCGCCTTCCTGCCCGAACTGCTGGAACCCCAAGAAGAAATCATAGGCCAGCGGCGTGACCACGTAAAAGGCAAAGGCCGCCCCCAGGAAGAACATGAACGGCGATGCGACTAGGAACGGCAGGAACGCGCCCTGTTCGGACCGGTAGAGCCCGGGCGCGACGAACCGCCACATCTGGTGGGCGATGGCCGGAAAGGACAGGGCGAAACCGCCCAGCAGCGAGACCTTGATCGCCACGAAGAAGCCCTCTTGCGGCGAGATGAAGATCAGGTCGCAATCCTGCCCGCGCTCGGACAGGACCTGGCACAGCGGCGCGGTCAGGAAGTTGAAGATCGGCGTGGCAACGGTGAAGCAGATCACCATGCCGATCAGAAAGGCGATGACCGACCGGATCAACCGCGTGCGCAACTCGGTCAGGTGCTCGATCAGCGGCGCGGCGCTGTCCTCGATCTCGTCGCCAGTGCGGTCGCCCGTGCTCATGCGCTGTCCTTCGTCGGGCCCGTGCCGGGCGCGGTCTCGCCGGTGTCCCCGGCCGGCTCCTCGGAAGAATCGGCAGCCTCCGCGGCCTCACGCGCCATGCGTTGCTCGGCGACGCGGGCGGCGTTCTGGCGGATCTTCTCGGCGGCCTCCTTGCGTTCCTGCGAGAGACGCTCGGTCTCGCCTCCGGGCTTCATCGCCGATTTCGCGGTGTTCTTGACGGCATCGGTCGCGCTCTTGGCCGGATTGGCGGCGGCGCGGATCGTCTTGTCGATGTCCTTGACGCCGGAACTATCGGCGGCCGCGTTCATGGCCGAGGAAAACTCGCGCGCCATGCGGCGCATCTTGCCCGTGAATCGGCCAAAAGCGCGGAACAGGCCCGGAAGATCCTTGGGGCCGACCACGATCAGCGCCACGATTCCGATCACCAATAGCTCGGTCCAGCCAATGTCCGGCATCTCGCGTCAGCCGATCAGGCTTTGGTGTCTTCGTCTTCCGGGGTGACATCCTTTGCCACCTCGTCGGACTCGGCATCGAGCTCTTTCGTGCCGTCATCCACGCCCTTCTTGAAGGCGGTGATGCCCTTGCCGACTTCGCCCATCAAGGACGAGATCTTGCCGCGCCCGAAAAGCACGAGCACGACGATGGCAATCAGGAGAAGCCCGGGAAGGCCGATATTGTTGAGCATGTCATCTCTCCGCTCTGAGGGCCGCTGGGCCCGCATGTGTTACTCAGCCCCGAGGATTAGGGGCATATGGCCGCCGATGAAAGGCACAATCGCAACGTCTGTCCGATTAATGCCGGCTGGCGCCGGTTTTCAAGCGGCCAGTCCGGCGGCGCGCTCGGAAACCTTACTGCATCATTCAGGCGATTCGCGCGCGCTGCGGCCGGGTGTGACGCAACCGCGCAGGCCGGTCGGCGGCATTCAAGGCACGTGCGGAAAGACGAAACAACGGTCGCGCCGGATCATCAGCCAGAGCGCCGTGCCCGGTTTCGGCAGAAAGACCGAGGGCACCGCGGCCCTGAGCAGCGAACCGTCGTAATCCATGCGGAATTCCACCAGGCTTTCGGAGCCCATGAAACGCGCGCGCTCCACGACGCCGCGCGCCGGGGTTCCGTCCTGGGCGGTGGGGTTCGGGCCGCGCCCGTCGCGGTCGAAATCGATCTTCAGGTGCTGCGGCCGGATCACGATATCGAGGTCGGTCCCGTCGGGGGTGCCGGGGGCCAGGAACTGCCCGAAGGCTGTCTCGACCAGGGCATTGCGCGCGGTGCCGCGGATCACGTTGATATCGCTGAAGAAAGCCGCGGCCTCCTTGTCGACGGGCGTGTTGTAGATGTTGTAGGGCGCCCCGCGCTGGACGATGTGCCCGTCGCGCATCAGCGCGATCTCGTCGGCCATGCGCATGGCCTCGGCCGGCTCGTGCGTGACAAGAAGAACCGCTGCGCCCGCTTCTTTCAGCAGATCGAGGGTTTCGTCGCGGATGCCGTCGCGCAACCGGTTGTCGAGCCCGCTGAAGGGTTCGTCCATCAGCATGATCGAAGGCTTGGGCGCCAGCGCCCGGGCCAGCGCCACGCGCTGTTGCTCGCCGCCCGAAAGCTCGTGCGGGTAATTGTCGGAATAGGCCAGCATCCCGACCTTTTCCAGCTGCGCCTCGGCCTGGTCACGCAGGATGCCGCGGGGACCACGCAAGCCGAAGGCCACGTTCTGCGCCACACTCAGGTGCGGAAACAGGGCGAAGTCCTGGAACATCAGACCGATGCCGCGCCCCTCGGGGGGGATGCGGTGCACCGTGTCGCAAAGCAAGGCGCCATCCGCCCAGATCTCGCCGCTGTCCTGCATCTCGATCCCGGCGATCATTTGCAGCGTCGTGGACTTGCCGCAGCCCGAAGGGCCCAGCAGGCAGGTCACCTGCCCCGGTTGCACCGACAGCGACACGTCGTCGACGACGCGCCGGCCCTGGTAGGATTTCACCAGGGATCTGACCTCCAGCCTTGGGGTTTTCAGTGCCACCTGCGCCTCGTTATCCGACCGAAAAAATCGGGTATCTGGGGGCAGATAGCAACCTGCCGCCCCGGGGGCAAGGGCCAAGGAACAAGGTCAAAGCGTGGCGTTCACCGCGCCACCGTCCAGAAGGATGTTCTGGCCGACGACGAACCCGGCCCGGTCGGAACACAGGAAAGCGCACATGGCGCCAAACTCTTGCGCGGTGCCGTAGCGCCGGGCGGGGATCGTGGCCTGCCGCTGGGCGCGGGCCTCTTCCATGGAAATGCCCTGGCTTTCACTCACCCCCTTGTCGAGGCTGTCTGCCCGGTCGGTCGCATGGATGCCGGGCAGAAGGTTGTTGATCGTCACGCCATGCGGCGCCACCTGCCGCGCCGTGCCCGCGACATAGCCCGTCAGCCCGGCGCGCGCCGAGTTGGACAGGCCCAGCACGGGAATCGGTGATTTTACCGATTGCGAAGTGATGTTGACGACACGGCCCCAGCCCCTGTCCATCATGCTCGGCAACAGCGCCTTCATCAGAGCGATGGGCGCCAGCATGTTGGCGTCCAGCGCCGCGATGAAATCGTCGCGATCCCAGTCCGTCCACATGCCCGGCGGCGGGCCGCCCGCATTCGTCACCAGGATATCCACGCCCTGCGCGGCGGCGATCACGCTGTCCTGACCCTGCGGCGTTGCCACGTCCGCGACCACCGTCGCGACCTCGACCCCGTGGGCGGCGCGGATCTCTGCTTCCGTGGCCTCCAGCGTCTCGGCGCCGCGGGCATTGAGGATCAGGTTCACCCCGGCTTCGGCCAGTGCCTCGGCGCAGCCGCGCCCCAGCCCCTTGGACGAGGCACAGACCAGCGCCCGCTTTCCCCGGATTCCGTAGTCCATCGCATTTCTCCCTGTCGTTCCGCTTTGTGATACAATCGCCATTGATCCGACCGACCGTTGACCAGCTTTCGCCCCAATCCTTATGTAAGAAGGTCGCAATTCACCACAGACAACTTCAAGAGGCCAGATGACCGCCGCAGCCAGTCACACGATCCCGGTCTTCCCGTGCGAGGCCTTCCGCGTGAGCGATGGCGTCGCCGAGGGCGACCCGATCTCGTTTCTGGACGACCTCGTGTTGGACGATGTCTATCAGCTGTCGCGTGAGGCCCGGCGCGTGGCACTGGCCTATTCCTCGGACACGGCCGCCCAGTGCCTGCGCATCGAGACGGGATCGGAGATCGGCACGCCGGGCAATGCGCTCTACCTGGACTGCTGCCTGACCCTGATGGCCACGGACGGCACGACGCTGGAGGCGCTGGTGATGGTCGAGGTCGAGGCGGACGAGGCCGCCAATGTCCTGCTGCTGCCTCTGGCGCCGCTGCGCGCGGAAAGCGACTACCGCCTGGTCGGCGCCGACCGCGAGAGCGCTCCGGCCCGCTTCGGCGAGGTCGCCTTCGTCAGCTTTGCCCGCGGCACCCATATCACGCTGGCCTCCGGTCGGCAGGTGCCCATCGAACGGCTCAGGATCGGCGACCGGGTCCTGACCCGCGACAGCGGCCCGCAGGAGATCCGCTGGATCGGCGAGACGACGCTGCGCGCCGTGGGCGATTTCGCCCCGGTGGTGATCCGCGCGGGCGCGCTGTTCAATACCCGTGACCTGCTGTTATCACCCGAACACAGGCTGTTCATCTACCAGCGCCGCGACGAGATCGGCGTGGGCCGGGCCGAGGTGCTCGTGAAGGTGCGACATCTGATCGACAACGAAACCGTCTACCAGCAGGACGGCGGCTTCGTTGACTACTTCCAGCTGCTCTTCGACGATCACCAGATCATTTACGCCGAGGGAATCGCGGCCGAGACACTGCTGGTCGACAGCCGGACCCGCGCCGCACTGCCCCGCGGGCTTGCCACCCGGCTGGGCGAGACGCTGCCGAACCACGAGGCGCGCCATCACCTGGATTACGAGGTGCAGGAGGACATGGTCCGGCGCCCGGATACCGTGGGACGGTTGCGCCGCGCCTCTTCGGCGACCTGAGCCCGGCGCGTTGCCCTTCACCACGCCAGCGGCTATGGGGACCCCATGACACACCCCGCCACGAACCGCACGGCCCTGCCCCCGGAAATCGCCCGCCGCCGGACCTTCGCGATCATATCGCACCCGGACGCGGGCAAGACCACGCTGACCGAGAAGTTCCTGCTTTATGGCGGGGCCATCCAGATGGCCGGACAGGTCCGCGCCAAGGGCGAAGCGCGGCGCACGCGCTCGGATTACATGCAGATGGAAAAGGACCGGGGCATTTCCGTCACGGCCTCCGCGATGTCCTTTGATTTCAAAGACTTCCGCTTCAATCTTGTGGACACGCCCGGGCACTCGGATTTCTCCGAGGACACCTATCGCACGCTGACGGCGGTCGATGCCGCCGTGATGGTCATCGACGGCGCCAAGGGCGTCGAAAGCCAGACCCGCAAGCTCTTCGAGGTCTGCCGCCTGCGCGATCTGCCGATCCTGACCTTCTGCAACAAGATGGACCGCGAGAGCCGCGATACGTTTGATATCATTGATGAAATTCAGGAAAATCTGGCCATCGACGTGACCCCGGCCAGTTGGCCCATCGGCCAGGGCCGCGATTTCGTCGGATGTTACGACATGCTCAACAACCGCCTCGAACTGATGGACCGCGCCGACCGAAACAAGGTCGCGGAATCCATCAAGATCAACGGCTTGGATGATCCACAACTCGACGAACACGTGCCCGAAACCCTCGTCGCCAAGCTCCGCGAAGAGGTCGAGATGGCGCGCGAACT
>NZ_DATFIP010000028.1:0-2199 GCF_035270045.1 Salibaculum sp. | reverse complement strand
CGAGAATATCCGCCGCTTTATCGTCTATCTTCTGTCCGGAAATCTGGGCGAGGTTCTGGCGGTGGGCCTCTGCGCCGTCATCGGCGCTCCGCTTCCGCTCTTGCCGCTTCAGATCCTGTTCATCAATCTCGTGCTCGACGTCTTTCCGGCTCTGGCCCTCGGCGTCGGGGGGAGCCCTGCCGACATAATGGACCGCCCGCCACGCGACGCGAAGGAACCCGTCCTGACACGGCGGCACTGGATCGCCACGGGCCTTTGGGGTGCCCTGATCGCGGGATCGGTCCTGTCGGTGTTCTTTGTCGCGTTGTGGCGTGATCTGGGCCAGGATGCCGCCGTGACGATCGGATTTCTGACATTTGCGCTCGCGCGGCTCTGGCACGTTTTCAACATGCGCGACGCGGGTACCGGCCTGATCCGCAACTCCGTCGTCCAGAACCGATGGGTCTGGTACGCGATTGCCGTGTCGGTCTTGTTGGTGGCCGCCGCTGCAGGACTGCCCGGGCTTACGACGGTTCTGGGCGTGGTGCCGCTGGAGCTGTCGGGATGGATTCTGGTGCTGGGCGGCAGCCTTGTGCCGCTGGTGGTCGGGCAGGCTGTGCTGAGCCTCGGATCCCGCGCGGATCCCTGACCCAAACGAAACCCGCCCCGGCGCATGCCGGGGCGGGTTAGATGCGCACAAATGCGGTTCGGTTAACCGGCGTCCTGATCGTCGAGAAGGAAGCTGATCTTGGCGTTCACCCGGTAGCTGGTGATCTGGCCATTCTCGACGGCGGCATTCATGTCCTTGATGTAGACCGACTTGACGTTGCGCACCGACTGCGAGGCCTGCGTCACCGCATTTTGCGCCGCATCCTCGAATCCCTTGTCTGACTCGGCGAGGACTTCGATCACCTTGAGCATGGACATCTTGTTTTCACCTTCTGGTTTCGGTTCCGCACCGGCACTGCCGCTGCGCTGGATGTCCCGGCCGGGGCTGCATTGCATTTCAGGGCGTGAGCCAGGGCCGGGAGATGGCACGTTTCAGGATGGCGGCCAGTCACACCGGCGTCGCGTGGTCCGATTTGGAGCGCGACGAGGCCGCTCGGCCCTTGGACTTGGTCGTCGACTTGCGCTGATCGTTGCCGGATGAGGCCGCATCGGCCTGCTCGGTCTCGCCTTGTGAGGTCACGGCCAGTTGCATGGGCTGCATGCACAATGTCATCCAGTCCCGAAAGTCTTCGGTCAGACGCTCGAACGACCCGCGCTGCCAGTCGGCAATCGTCTGCATGGCTGCCACGGGGTCTGGCTTGTCTGTGGAGTTCATCTCTCTCAGGGCCTCAAGGGCGGTGTCGGCCGCCTCCTGACGGCGTTCGATCCAGTGTCGGGTGAAGGTTTCTGCCTGTTCGAGCATGCCCTCCTGCACCTTCATGACCTGCTCGACCTTAGGCGCTGCCGCGCCGTTCAGCTTGAACATCGCCTGTGTCTGGGGCGCCAGATCTGTAATGTCTGTCTGAGGTTCATCCTTTGTCATGGAGCCAATCCCTTATCCATATGATGACGGTTGTCTCAATCGCTCATCATTTCAACACGGGCTTTCAGGTGTCGGCATTAACTCACGTCAATTCGTCGGGAGGGGTGCGGACCGTCGGCTATCAAAATGCCGGTTCAAATGGTATGAAGAAGACGGTGCGAGTGGGCAGATTCGGGACCCTGCGGCGTGTTTAGGCGACAAGTTGAATAGAGTTCAGGCCGTCAGACGGCTGGACATAGGTTTGAAACGTTCGGTCAAGGAGGCTCTCCGGTGCTGAATACTTATTCAAAGTTCGATAACAACCTGCGGCGCGATCAATACGCCGTGGCCAAGGGAACAATACTCAAGAGTGAGGGAGATGAATCGCACGCGCGGCTTTATGTCGCGGAGGGATGGCTGGCCGCCTCGAAATCGCTGGAGGATGGAAATCATCAGATCATCGAATTCATACTGCCCGGCGAGACCTATGATCCCACCACCGCGGATGGAAAGACCAGCTTCGTCCAGTTGGAGGCGCTGTGCGATGCAGTGATCGTCTCCATCGACATGACCGCTTGGGCGCAATTGCTTCAGGAAGATGCCGATCTGCGAAAGTCTGAACGACAGCGCGATATCGCGGCGCAGGCCCGGCAATCGGAACGCATGTTGAGGCTCGGTCAAGCGAGCGCAGAGACCCGCATCGCCTACGT
>NZ_DATFIP010000027.1:0-12949 GCF_035270045.1 Salibaculum sp. | reverse complement strand
GCGCGCGGCGATGCCGTCATGGCCGCGTGAACACCGACAGCGCCAAGGTCATCATCTCGCGGATGCGGGCCTTGTCCTCGCCCGAGGCCCGTTGGGTGATGGCAAGGGCAATCTGTTCGCCCAGGTATTTCGCCCCGGCCTCGACCGACAGACCAACCGGCCAGTCCCCGGCGTCGCGACAGGACTGCAGGAATGCGACATAGGCCGCCTGCGCGGCCGCGTCGATCTCCTCCACCCGCGCCCGCGTTTCCGGCCCCAGCCGGTGCTTGCCCGCGCGCATCTTGTAGAACAGGCAGCCGGTTTCCATGCGGGGATCGTCGCTCGCAAAGTCGATCAGGGCGGCAAGCGTCTCGCGCAGCCCCGTCCCGCCGTGCAGGACCACGAACATCTCCGACAGCACTTGTTCGGCATAGCGGTCGAGCACCGCACGCGACAGCCCGTCCTCGCTTCCGAACTCGCGGTAGAGCGAGGGCTTCGAGATGCCCGCCATCTGGCAGATCGCGTTGACCGACACGTCCGCCGGATCGCTCTGCCAATACGCGGTCATCGCGACGTCCAGCACCTTCTCGGCGTTCATCGTACGCGGCCTGCCGCGCGCGGGTTTCGGATGATCATCATTCATTTTGTTACCGATTGGTATTTTATGACTTGACGAAGCGTCGTAGATATTCGTACCAGTCGGTAACATCACGCGCAAGCAGGAGAATGAATCATGTCGGAGACGGGAAGAACGGTCGTCATCACCGGGGCAAGCAGCGGATTTGGCGCAGCGGCGGTGCGCGCCTTTGCCGACCAGGGTAACCGGGTCTGGGGCACGATGCGGGATGCGGAGGGGCGCAACGCGATCAAGAAGGCGGAGCTGGAGGCTCACTCCCCCCGCATCGCGATCGCCGAGATGAACGTCACCAGCGACGCCTCGGTGACCGACGGCTTCGCCCGCATCCTCGCCGAGGGCCCGGTCGACATCCTGATCAACAACGCGGGCATCATGTATATCGGCATGACCGAGGCCTACAGCGTCGCGCAGGCCCATGAGCAGATGGAAACCAACTATTTCGGTGCCATCCGCGCGATGCAGGCGGTGCTGCCGTCGATGCGAGCAGCGGGCAGCGGCCTGATCATCAACACCAGCTCCATCGCCGGGCGGGTGTCGGTGCCATTCTTCGGCACGTACTCCGCCACGAAACACGCGCTGGAGGCCTACAGCCAGAGCCTGCGCTACGAGGTGGCCCCCTTCGGCGTCGACGTGGCGTTGGTCGAGCCGGGGCCGTTCCCCTCGAACCTGCTCGCCGCCGGAAAGCCGCCCGCGCACGAGGACGTGCTGGCGTCCTACGGCGACCTCGGCAACGTGCCCGCCACCATGATCTCGGGCTTCGCCGACATGCTGGCGAGCGAAGCCGCCCCCGACCCCCAACTGGTCGTCGACGCCTATCTCGCGCTGGCCGATGCCGCACCGGGCAAGCGCCCGACGCGCACGGTCGTCGGCATCACCTGGGGTGTCGATGAGGTGAACGCCTTCACCCAGCCGCGGCAGGACGCCCTGCTGAAAGAAATGCAGCTCGAAACCGTTCTGGGCGGCCTCGACGCCTGACAACCTCATTTTTCTCCAACAATCCCGAAAGGAACAAGACCCATGAAACAGACCCTGACCGCCGCAGCCGTCGCCATGGCCACGCTGATCAGCCCCGCGTTCGCCGATGACATCGACACGGTGCGCGCCTTCTATGCCGACATCCTCACGGACCCGGCCGGAACGACGGAGGAGCGGTATTACGAGGTCTTCTCGCCCGATGTCGTCTCGATCCCGACCCCGCCGGGCGGCGAAGGCGCGCAAGGCATGCTCAACACGATCGCCTTTCTGGGCCAGGTCGTGCCGGACCTTGAATGGGAGCCGCAGGAGATCATCGACGTCGGCGACGGACGCTTCGTGGTTCGCAGCCTTTTCCGCGGCACACCGGTCGGTCCGTTTTTCGGCGTCGATCCGGCCACCGGCAAAAGCTTCGAGGCCATGTCCATCGACATCGTGACGGTCGAGGACGGGCGCATCACGCTCACCTACCACCTCGAGGACTGGACCGGCGCTATCGCGCAGCTGACCGCCGAGTGACGGACAAGGGCCCGGCCGCGTCGATCGTGGCCGGGCCTTTTCGTCCCGTTCCCCGATCTCAAGGAGCATGCCGAATGTCGACGTCTTTTGCCTCCACCCTCGGCCTGCTCCTGTGCCTTGCGCCCGCATTGGTCCACGCTGTCGAAATCGTCCGCCCCCTCGGGGCGCGCTGGGTCGTGAACTGGGTGTTGCCGTTCTTTGCCCCCGGCCTGCCGCTCCCCGCCAAGGCCCTCACCCAAGACGACCAGATCGCCATGCTGGACGCGGCCCTCGAGGCTGCACCCAAGGACAAAAACCCCGCGGGCGCCGACTACATCTTCCTGATGCTGTTCGAGCAACGACAGGGCGCCCTTGCCTTCATCGCCGTGGCGGCTGGCGTCATCTACGGGCTGACGCTGCCCCTGGCCGATCGCCATGCCCTGCACCTGGTCTTCGGCATCATGGCGGCCCTCTTCGCGCTGGTGAACGTCAACCATGCGGGCGTGCAATTGCTGGGCCATCATCCACGGATTTCCCGCAACGGGCGCAACGTGGGCATCATCTTCACGCCATTCTGGGCAGCAGCTGCGGTCCTGAATTTCCTGGGCTTCTCTGCCGTCGCCAGTTGAACCGGTCAGCGCGCCGAGTAGAAACCGGAACGGTCGTACGACGTTCGAAAGGTTCGATCCGCATCGCGTTGGCGGAGCGGAAGGGACTGTGAGCGAACGCTCTGCAGCGTAAACTCCTGTTTGTTGGCATTCATCGGAAAGCGTTGATGCGTAGCGGTGCCGTGTCAGGAGCGCTTCCGGTGATTATCCCAGCAGCTCAACGCAGCATGATTAGGCGAATCGGCGCCTCGTTGCCCAAGATGTGTTAACTGTGCCGGAGGGTCTTCTCGATCCGTGGAGTGCTTCGCAATGCCAGTGATGCCAAATCCGCCTGCTTCGAGACGGATACCCTCCTCGGCCCTCGCTCTTTTTCTGTCCGTGACCTTCCTGATCACCTGGGGCGTGATAGGGAGCTATATCGTCGCCCCGGACCTTGCAGCAGGCCTCTTCGGCGAGATCAGCGGATCGCACCCCCTGTTCTTCCTGGCCACGTGGTCGCCGGCCATCGCGGCCTTCGGGGTCGTCTACCTGCATGGCGGAGTGTCGGGCGTCCGGGCCTTCCTGTCGCGCCTGCTCATGTGGCGCGGGTCATGGGGATGGGCGGCGTTCATCCTGCTCGTCATTCCGCTCGTCTTCGTCGCGGGCTCGCTGATCAAAGGCGGGCCGATGCTGGCGCCGCTGCCGCCCGAGGGCGCGGGCGCGGTCGTGGCAGTGATGTTCATGATGCTCTTTCTCGGACCTGTGGAAGAGTTCGGCTGGCGCGGCGTCATGCAGCCCCTGCTGCAGCGCCACATGGCGCCGGTTTGGGCGGGGATCATCATCGGCGCGACCTGGGGGATCTGGCACCTGCCGGCCTTCTTCCTTGCCGGCGTGGTCTTCGCCGACTGGAATTTCCTGCCCTTTTTCGTGGGCAACATCACGCTCGCGCTTCTGGTCACGCCGATCTTCAACAGCGCCCGTGGCAGCCTGCTCTGGCCGATGCTGTTCCACTGGCAGCTTATCAACCCCTTCTGGGCCGATGCACAGCCATGGGACACGTGGATCCTGGTGGCTGTGGCCGTGGTCGTCGTCTGGTGGAACCGCGACACGATGTTCAGCCGCGAGGGCGCCGTCACCGAGGTCATCCCGGCCGCGCGCCACGCCGCGGCACAGCCGGCGGGTTAGGAAAAATGCGTCGGTGGCTTCTTCTCGTCTGCTCGGTCGCCCTTGCCTGCCTCACGGCGCCCGTAACCGCGCAGGAGGATCGGCTGGCTGCCGTGCTCGGGGACTTCCACGCGCGCTACGGCTTTCCGGGTGCCACCGCGGCGATTGCCCTGCCCGACGGCACGGTCGTGACCGCCGCCACGGGCCTTGCCGATGTGGAGGCTGGCCGCGCCATGACGCCGGAAACGCCCATGCTCGCCGCGAGCATCGGCAAGAGCTTCGTGGCGGCCACGGTCCTGGCTCTGGAAACCGAGGCGCGGCTCTCGCGCGACGATCTGCTGTCCGCGCACCTCGGGGATCGCCCGTGGTTTGATGCGCTGCCCAACGCCGAGGACATCACCATCAATCACCTCCTGCACCACACGTCCGGGCTGCCGGACCATGTGCATCTGCCGGAGTTCCAGGCGGAGTGGGCCGGGCTGGTCGGCGGGCCGGCGTTCGACGCACAGGACCTGACGGGGTTCGTGACCGGACGGGAACCGCTCTTCGAGGCCGGGCAGGCCTGGGCCTACAGCGATACGGGCTATGTACTGCTGGGCCTCGTGATCGAGGAGGTGACCGGACAGGGCTGGCACGAGGCCGTCCGCACCCGCCTGCTGGGTCCGCTCGAACTCGGCAGCACGGTCCCGTCGGACCGCCCCGACCTGCCGGGACTCGCGGTGGGCTACGTCGATCCCGACAACCCATTCGGCCTGCCCGCCCGCACCGCTGATGCCGAGGGGGAGCTTCTGTGGAACCCTGCCGTGGAATCGGCAGGCGGCGGCTTCGCCTCGACCTCTGCCGATCTGGTGCGCTGGGGGCATCTGCTGTTCGGCGGCGATGCGATGGAGGCCCCCTATCTCGACCGGCTGCTCGACGGCGTACCCGTCGATCCGGACGCCCCCGGCATCCTCTACGGCGCGGGTGTGGCGATCTATTCCGACACGCCGCGCGGGCCGGTCTATGGCCATGGCGGCTGGATCCCCGCCTATGTCTCGAGCCTGCGCCACTACGCCGATCACGGCTTGACCGTGGCCTTTCAGGTCAACACCGACGTCGGCATCGCAGATGACACGAGCGATCTCGTCCCCGCGCTCGAGGCCGCGCTTGCCGATCTGGCGATCTCTCTCATCCGGTGAATGCATGCGCGTCGCGGTTGCTTCGGGTCTCGTGGCGCTGAGTGTCCTTGCCGCCCCGGTTTCACCCGAACGCGGTGACGACGGGACGCTACCGGACCGGCTGGCGCTTATCGTGGAGGACCGCATGTCGGCGGACGGGGTGGCGGGCGCGGTCATGGTGTTGATCAAGGGCGGCAAGCCGGTCTGGACGGGTGCCTTCGGCACGGCGGATCCGGTGGCCGGCCGGCCGATGACCGCCGATGCCCTGTTCCGCGTCGAGTCGATTTCCAAACCCGTCACCGCATGGGGCGCGGTGCGCTTGGCCGACACCGGGCGGCTGGATCTCGACACGTCCATCGACGCGTGTCTGACGCGCTGGTCCCTGCCCCAGGAGGCGGGCGGGATCACCCTGCGCGCGCTCCTGAGCCACAGCGCCGGCATAGGCCTCGGCGACTACGCCGCGCGCTTTCCGCCCGAGGGGCCGAAGCCCGGCCTGCCCGAGCACATCGCGCAGGACTTCAGACTGATCGCTGCACCAAGGGCCGGGTTTTCCTATTCCGACACCGGCTACACCCTGCTGGAACTCGTGATCGAGGACTGCACGGGGGAGGGTTTTGCCGCGCTCATGGCGCGCGAGGTGTTGGCGCCCCTCGGCATGACCGGGGCGAGCTTTGACTGGACCGGGGCTTCGATGCCCGTGGGCCATGACCTGCGCGGGCACCCCGTCGCCCCCTACATCTACCCGGGACGCGCCTCTGGCGGGCTGCATGCCACCGCCGCCGACATCGCGCGTTTCGCCGTGTCCGGGATGGCGGGCGCGGAGCAAACCGTGCTCTCGTCTGAAGGCGTGGCCAGCCTGCATCGCCCCGAGGTCGCGGTCGGCGGCCTGTTCGGCTTCGCCGCCCAAGGCTACGGGCTGGGACATTTCACCGAGATGTTGTCGGACGGTCGCGCGGCGGTCTGGCACGGCGGACAGGGCTACGGCTGGACGAGCCACATGCACCTCGTGCCGGACACCGGCGACGGCATCGTGATCCTCGCCAACAGCCAGCGCGCCTGGCCGCTTTTTGCCGCCGTCCTGCGGGAGTGGTCGGAGAGCCTCGGGGTGGCGCCGGTCGGCATGGCGCGCGTGCTCTGGGCGGAGGCGGCAGCGCGCATCGGCATCGCAGTGGGTGTCGGCTTGGGGTTTCTCGGTCTCTGGTGTGCGTATCGCGGCTGGCACGGGTCCAGCCTTGTTCGCCGGGTAACGGGCACGGTCGCGGCGGCGCTGGTTCTCTGGCCCCTCTGGGCAGTGACGCGGGACTACCTGTTCCTCTTCTCGATCCTTCCGGGCCTCTGGCCTTTTATTGCCGCAGCTTCCGTGCTCGCGGGGCTCGGCCTTGCCGCGGCGGCCGTCGCACCGGAGCCCCGGCGATGAGCATGCTGCGGATCACGGCACTCGCCCTTCTGGCTCTCCTCGCAGGCGGTATCGTCTGGAAGAGCCTGCCCGCCCGCACCACGCCCGTCGCCGGCCCCGACCCGATCGCCGAACTGATCTCGGCGGAAATCAGCGGCACGACGCAATGGCTCCTGATCCGGGGAGCGGACCGAACGGCGCCCATCCTCCTGTGGCTGCATGGCGGGCCCGGATCGGCGCAGATGCCCATCCATGGAGTCACCGCGGCGCTGGAACGCGACTTCGTCGTCGTGCATTGGGATCAGAGCGGGGCGGGCAAGTCGAACCCGCCCGGTTTTGACCCGGCGACCATGACTCTCGACCGGTTCCTGTCGGATGCGCGAGTGGTCACCGCGCTATTGCGTGAGCGCTTGGGCGACCAGCCCCTGATCGTGCTCGGCCATTCCTGGGGCACGATGCTGGGCGCACGGCTGGTGGCGCGCTGGCCCGGGGAGTACGCCGGCTATATCGGGGTTGGCCAGCAGGTGGACACGCTGCGCGGCGCGGCGCTGGCGCTCGACTGGCTGGAGGAGGTCGCGCCGACGTCCGATCTCGCAGGACTGGACCCGCAGTCCTTCCGCGACCACGATCTCTACGTCCGTCTAATGCAGGAGGTCGAGGCCCATGGCGGCGGCATGAACGTCTCGCTCGCCGCCCTGCTGCCGCGCGCGCTCGCCGCGCCGGAATACCGGCTGGTGGACTACTGGCGCTGGCTCGACGGGGCGAACCGCGGCAGCGGGCCGATGTGGGCCGAGTACCGCACGCGCGACCTGATCGCCGAGTTGCCCGTGATGCCGGTGCCGATGCTGCTGATCTCGGGCACGCGCGACTGGAACACGCCGGTCCCGCTTGTGCGCGCGTGGTTCGCGGCGGTCGAGGCCCCGCAGGGCAAGCGGATGGCGCCGTTCGACGGCTCGGGCCACGCGCCGTTCCTGACCGAGACCGATCGCTTCGTGGAGACGGTGCGCGGCTTTGCGGCCGGGATCGCGGCGGTGACGATCGAATGACCCTGGCATGGCTCACGATCTTTGGCATCGTGCTGACAGGTCTGGCCGCGGCGACGAGCCTGGGCATGCTGCTGTTCCCCGAACGCTGGAGCAGGTTCGAGATCTGGGCCTATGGCGGCGCGCGGCGCCCCTGGCCGGTCTGGGCGCTCGCGGGTGGTCTGCTCGCAGTCTGGGGGCTCGCCGCGGTGGATTTCGCACTGCGTCAGGACACAGGCAGGACATGGGCAGGCTGGGCGCTTGTCGTCGGTGTCCCCGCACTGTGGGCGGTCAAATCGGTCGCGCTGGTCTTCAATCCTGCAGGGCGCGCCGTCGTCTCGGGCATCTCCGACCCCCGCAGCTGGCGGAAGATCGGCCTCGCGCGTCTGCCCATCGCGCTCGGTCTCGCCGCACTCGTCTGGTTTGCCTGATCGCCCGACCCACCCGGGCAGCATTCGTGCAAGCTGCAGGGCGGCGATCGCAACCACCGGCACGGCCGCAGCGCCAAGGAGCCGCGCGAGGGCGCGCTTTCGCCACACGCGCCCGGGCGCGGCATCGAGACCGGCCAGAACCAGAGCAGCCGCCGGCGCGACGAGCAGGATCCCGGTGTAGACGCCCGGGACCGGAGCCCGCGCGACGGCGGATTGCGCGGCATGGCCAGCCGCATTGACCAGCAGCCCACCCGCGATGATCGCCGCGATCCAGCCCCAGACCCCCTGCATCCGGTCCCGGACCGCCATGGCGAGAGCGGCCGAGACTGTCACACCCCGAAGCGGAGAACCTCTTCGAGATTGTGTCGCGCGAAGGCCATGCCCTGGGTCGCGAGCCGCCAGCCCATCGTGGCGGCCTGTCTCACCCGTCCGCACCGTCCAAACGATCGCCGCGCACCAGGAACCGGCGACCGATGCGCAGGGCCAGCGGTTCCCCCGCGATCGGAGGCGCACCTTCGGGCGGGGGCCGTTGAGCATGGATGTGCAGATGTGGCTCGGTCGAGGCGCCGGAGTTGCCGACCTCGCCCAGCGGATCGCCGACCTCTACCGGGTCCCCCGGCGCGACCGCGACGCTGCCCTGCCGCATATGCGCGAAGACGATTTCGGCCTCGCCGCAGCGCAGGATGACGTGGTTGCCCAGCCGGTTGATCTGGTCGCTTTCCGGCACCTCGGAATCTGGCCAGTCGCCCTCGGCCCGGACCACGCTGCCCGCGCAGGGCGCGCGCAGCGGCGCGCCGAAGATCGCGTAGGCCGCCGGGTCGGCAGGCCGCCAGCCGGGTGCGCGCAGCCCCCTAGGGCCGAGACCGAAGAAATCAACGGCATAGGACTGACCGCGCCACGGCTGGAATCTCTCGACAGTGGGATCGAGGGTGCGCATGTGCCCATTCACCAACGTATTCGACCCGCCATGCCCGACAAGGTAGGCACCCGGGCCGAAAGGGTTGGCGATATCGACAACCTCGACAGGCGGCAGCTTCTGCCCGGAGAGGGCTCTCGCGCCGTACCAGCCGCCAAGGCCGAGCAGGACGAGCGCGAGCCCGGTTCCCGCCCACCCCCACAGCCCCGCCGGCAAAAGCGGCAGCCCGGCGAAATGCGCACGGAACAGGTTGGTTCCGACAATCCCCATCCACAGCGCCGCGTAGACCCATGGCAACCACCAGACCGGCAGCGCCCATTGCGCCACCCGCGCCAGCGCGAACAGGAACGCGGCGATGCCCGCGCTTTGAAGCGCGAAGCCGAGCGCGCTGCCAAGCGGCGCGAAGGCGAGCCAGACAAGCAGCGCCAGCGGCAGCGCGACCTGAAGGCCGAGGGCAACAGCGATCATCGGCAGGGCTGCGGGCCGGACATCAGATCGGTCCGCCGAACGCGAGGCCCCAGCGCAACAGAAGCCCGCCAAACGCCGCCAGGCCGAGCGCGAACGCCGTCTGATGCAGTCTGCGCCAAAAGCTCCACCCCGGCGCGCGCCAGACGAAGACGAGCGACAGAAGCACCAGCGCGGCCATCACGGCCAAGCCGTCGGCGAGGACCAGCACCGCTTGAAGCGTCGGCTGCGGCTGATCGAAGATGTATTCGGATCCCAGCCGCGCCGCCGTCAGCGCGGCGGCGATGGCGGCCCCGGCGAAGATCCAGACGGAGGCCGCCCCGGCCAGACCGGCCCAGGCCGCCAGCACGCCGCTGCGCGTCACGCCCCGGACCCCGTGTCGCCAGATCAGCCCCACCATTGTGGTGAGCGACAGCAGCGCTGCCGCCCCGAAGGCCGCGAAAAGCCAGACCGGATCCGCAAGCCCTCGCAGCCGCTCATGGGTGTGCGCGCCGGTTCCGTCGGCAAGGCGGACAATGCGGCCCTGCGCGCCCCGGATCAGCGCGATCCGGTCGCCTTGCGCATTCTGCCACAGGTCCGGGCCGATCGGCTCGAACCGCGAGGGCGCGGGCAGCTTGCCCGTGGGCAGCGTCAAAGCGCCATCGGGCGTCGCCGTCACCGGCAGCACCGACAGGGCCCCGAAGAACTGCGCCGAGCCCGAGAAGGGCCGACGGTTGTTCAGATACCGGCCTGCCGCCTCGGACGCGCGCTCGGCGGCGTCGGGCACCGCCTCCGGCGCCGGCGGCTCCAGTCCTGAGTCCGCGGCGAGCTCGGCCAGGATCAGGTCGGGCGCCAGCAACGGCAGGCTCGCGCCAGCACCGCCGTTCTGCGAGATGAACACGCCGGCCTCGATTTCGGGGATGAAGACAAGGTTTGACAGGAACTCGTTGAGGCCGCCGCCATGGCCGTAGACCATGGTGCCGAACAGCGGCCGCGATTGCAGACCGTGGGCCATGTCCGCCGCCTCTGGTCGGTCGTCGTAAAGCCGCGTGCGCATGGCCTGCATCGTTTCGGGCTGCAGAAGGCGCGCGCCCTCCAGCGCCCCGTCGCCCATGAGGAACCGCAGGAACCGCGCCATGTCGGCCGCTGTGCTGGCGATGCCGCCCGCCGGTGCGAAGGCGCCTATGTCGATGCGGAAGGCCGGATGCGCGATGCCGCCCTGCACCCGGTAGCTGCGCGACAACGGCGGCTGACCCTCGCGGCGCGAGCCTTCGCCCAAGGTCGTGTCCTCCATGCCGAGCGGGTCGAGGATCCGCGTCTGCACGGTCTCTTCCCAGGATTGCCCGGTAACCTCTTCGACCACGAGACCCGCCAGCGCGACGCCCCAGTTCGAATAGGATGTCACCTCGCCACGCGGAAACACCTGTTCCGGCGCGGATGCCGCCAGCGCCTCGGCCCGCGGTAAGGCGGCGATGGCGGGATCGAAAATCGCGTAGCTTTCCTCGAAGCCCGGCCTGTGGCTCATCAACTGGGCCATGGTCAGCGGCGCATCGCCCGGCACCAGGCCCCCCGGCAGGTAACGCGAGAGATCCTGCTGCAGGTCGAGCGCGCCGTCCTCGGCAAGCTGCATTACAGTCACCCAGGTGAAGAGCTTGCTGATCGACCCGATCTCGAACCGCGTTGCCTCCGGGCTGACCGGCGTGCCCTCTTCGACATCGGCGAGGCCATAGCCCCGCAGGATCACCGTGTCGCCAGACACGACGGCCGCAACCGCGCCGGGCACCTGTTCGCGCAGCATGAACCCCTCTGCCAGCCCGTCCAGCCGGGCCGCAAGGGCGGCGGCGTCCTCCTGCGCACGCGCGCCCTGTGCGGCGACGAGGCCGAGCATGGCCACCGCAAGCGTCAGGAAAAGTACCGCGGGCCTGCGCCGGATGGAGGCGCAGGCGCTCATCCCTCGGCCCCCGGAAAGCGGATCTCGGTCACGTCGGCGAGGAAGAAGGGGAAATAGGCCTCGGTGCCGAACATGTTGCCTGCCTCCACCCGGAACGGCAGGCGGTAGCCCTCCACCTCGCGGAAATCGGACATGACCGCGCCGAACGGCTGCAGCCTGTGAACCTTGTCGGGGTTCGCATCGCTCCAGCGCTGGAAGGAGACCTCCACCGGGCGGCCTTGCGCGTCGACCGTGATGTCGACCGCCTGTTCGAGGTCGCCGTGCGTGATGGTCACGCGGGCGGTATCGTCGTCCACGGCAGACCACCGAACGTCCGGTCCGGGCATCAGGGCCGCAGGCGCCCAGATCGTCGCCTCCGCCGCATAGCGGCCGAAGGCGGATCGCGTGTGATCGGGGTTGCCACCCAGCCGGCCCACAGGGATCAGGCTGAAGATGCGAAACCGCGTCCAGCTGCCCGAATCTGAACCGGAGACAGGCATGCCGCCACGCGTGCGCATCGACCAGACGAACCCCTCCGGAACCGCGAGGATCTGACGCGCCTCCATGGGCTGGTAGCGCGGGTCGTCCTTGGACCCCAGACTGAACTCACCCGTCATCTCGATGACGGCAACCGGCAGGAGTGGCGTTCCAGGCCAGATCGTGTAGGCAAAGTAGCGTTGGGCCGGTTCGGGCAGACCGGCCACCATCGCCGCATCGAAGAGTTCCGGGTTCTCCGGCTGGAGCGCGGCCAGCCTGTCCCACTCTGCCCGGTCGGCACGCCAGTCCAGAAGCCTCATGGCGGAAAGCGCGATGAGGACAAGCAGGATTGCGACAACAATTCCAATGATGAATTTCATGCGATCTGTTCGCTTTTTTGTGGCCTTGCCGACTGTGATGCCGACCTATCGAATGTGCGATGACTTCGATCAAGGCGGCAGCGCGCCGGAGAACCGGTGGACGTCTGCATTGACGCGATCATCCTGCTACGCAGTTTCCGGCCTGCTACCCGTGAGAAAGTGGGGCCACTTCTGCACGCCGATACGGGGGCCCCATTCCGAGCCGATTGACATCAGCAGCGTCCCTGTGCGCTTGCAGAGGTGCTCCCAGCGCATTCCGAGAAGTTCCCCGCGACGCATCCCGGTCTAGACGGCCAATAGGATGCCGGAGCGAAGCCACTGATTGCGCGTGGCCAGAGACGCTTGCAGCAGCAGTTCCAACTCCCCCGACTGCAGCCGCCTCTCTCTGGCGTCGGGTGCTTTGGGCTTCCTCACTTGGGCGACCGGGTTCACCGGCATGGGTAGATCCCACTCCAGCCTTGCCACCTCGAAGATGGCCCGAAGAAGTCCGAGATCGCGGAGCACCGTTCCCGGGCTTACGGTCTTGAGGCGGCTGTCACGGTATCGACTGAACATCTGTGGTGTGGCCTTTGTGAGCGGCATCGTGGCCCATGGCTGTCGCAGGAAGCCGCCCAGCCTCTTGTTCTCGGAAGCTGCACCGCGCTTGCTAATCGTCACTTCTCGGCGGTACCGGTCCAGTAGATCGCGGACGCTGGTGCGATCAAGTGCCCTAGGATCGACGCCGATTGCGGTTGCATCAAGTTCGGCTTCAATCTGCCGTGCCCATCGCTCGGCGTCCCGCTTGGATTGGAAAGAGTTGCTCCTCGGCGCGTGTCCCTTGATGCGCACCTGCGCCTGCCACTTGCCGTTGCGCTGTCTGAGTGTGGCCATGTCAAAAACTCCCGTTGCTGTGACCAGAGTGTGACAAGCTGCGATGTAGGAGTTTTTCGCGGAGGCCCCTAAGCGGCTGAAACCGCTAT
>NZ_DATFIP010000026.1:0-2065 GCF_035270045.1 Salibaculum sp. | reverse complement strand
AATCTTATGCCGCGTCATTTATGCCGAGATGTCCATGAATCACGGGAGTAATGCTATCAACGCGGCATAATCCAGACCTCGGCATTATGCGACATCTCATGGGCCAGAACGCAACCCGTCTGTGTCGGCGACAGGACGCGTAAGGTCATTTCGGACAGCGCAATCGCCGAGCGATGCGAATCGCCGGTCGAAAAGGCATTCACCCGGCGCTCCGGCAGCCAATACAGTGCCGGCGGCGCATCCAGCCCGGCGCGCCGGCCAAGCTCGCGCATCATCCGGGCCAGATCCGGCGCATCCCAGGTACCGATCGGCCGGGCGCGGAACATTCGCATGACCATGGCCGGCGACAGGTTGGGGATTACCACCATCAGCCCGCGGGCTATGACCGAGTTTGGGTGATGGCGGATCAAGCGGCGGCGGTTTGATCGGTATCGGCAACCTCGATGCCATCGGCGAATTTGACGCCTTGGATGACCTTGGGCAACTGATTGGCGCCCTTCAGCGAGCGCCATGTCTTTGCGGCGGCCATGATCAACTTGAAGACCATGGCCAGGGCCGTCACGTGCGACAGGCATCCCTTGGTGCGGACGGTGCGGTGGCGGACCGTGGCGAAGACGCTTTCGATCGGGTTCGTCGTCCGCAAATGCACCCAGTGCTCGGCAGGGAAGTCGTAGAATGCCAGCAATGCCTCGCGGTCACGGTTCAGGCAGTCGATGGCCGCGGGGTATTTCTTGCCGTATTTGGCAAGGAAGGCATGCAACGCGGCTATCGCGTCGGCTCGACTTTCGGCCATCCAGATCTCTTGCAGGTCCGCCTTGGCCGTCTTCTGCAGCGCTTTCGGCAGCTTGTTCAGCACATTGCAGGTCTTGTGCATCCAGCAGCGCTGATGGCGGCTCAGTGGAAACGCCTCTTCAAGCGCCTTCCAGAACCCCAGGGCGCCGTCGCCGATGCCGAGGTCCGGACCCGCAGCCAGGCCACGAGCCTTCAGATCGGTCAGCAGCTGGCGCCAGCTCTGCGTGCTTTCGCGGAAACCGGCCTGGAAGCCCACCAGCTCCTTGCGGCCCTCGGGCGTGGCTCCGATCAGAACCAGGATGCACTGCTTTTCGTCCTCCATTCGGCCCTGCAGATAAACCCCGTCCGCCCAGAGGTAGACATACCGGCGCGCCGACAGATCACGCCGGCGCCAGCGGTCGTGCTCGGCCGCCCACTCGGCTTTCAAACGCGACAGAACCTGCGCCGAAAGCGCCGGGGCGTCCTTGCCGAGCAGGGCCGACAGCGCCTCCTGAAAATCCCCGCTCGACACCCCGCGCAGATACAGAACCGGCAGGACGGCATCGACAGACCGGGTGCGGCGCGCGAAAAGCGGCAGGATCGCCGAGGTAAAGCGAATGCGCGACCCGCCATCCCCGCATCCGCGATCACGGACCTTCGGCCGTCGGAAAGAAACAGGGCCAATCCCAGTCAGGATCGAACGTTCGGGGCCGTGGCCATGGCGCACGACCCGCTGCCGGCCGTCCTCGGTCTTCAAACGCGCATGGTCCGCCAGCATGGTGTCGACCTCGGCTTCAATCGCCTGGGCCAGCAACCGCCGGGCCCCGTCGCGAAGCAGCTCGGTCAGCGGATCCTCCGATTGCCCTGGCTGACGCAAGGCGACAACGATACTCTCTGACATGGCGTATCACTCCTTTCCCGGAGATGTGGCTGGCTCGTCACCGCCACGATACGCCACCCCCTCATCGGCCCGTCACCCACTTTCCGCCATAGCCCGGTGAGCCCGCGTACGGTCGCCAGCAAACCAGAGTCGAGGAAGTGCAGCTTGGGCGTCTTGACGATGCGCTTCAGCGCGTTGGTGAACCACGGCTGCAAAGTCGCGATCAGGAACACCTGTTCAAGCAACGCAACATAACGCTGGCCCGTCTTATGGCTGACGTTAATGCCTGCCCCGAACTGCGAGTAATTGACCAACTGCCCGGAATGTTCGGCGAGCAGCCGAACGAACTTCGGAAGCTCGGTTAGTTTCTCCACTTTGGCGATGTCGCGCAGATCGCGTGTCAGGATCGAGGCC
>NZ_DATFIP010000025.1:0-19458 GCF_035270045.1 Salibaculum sp. | reverse complement strand
GTCTGAAACCTGCATCTGGCTGCGATCAATCTCGCGGTCGGTGGCAATGTCAGTCATGTCAGGTTCCCTTAACGATGCTCACGCTGGAGCTTCTTCTCCAGGTAGATGGAATAGCGGCTCATGCTGTAGCAGAAGATGAAGAACAGCAGGCCGATGAAGAGGAACAGTTCCCAGTAGATGCCGTTCCACTCGGTCGTCGCCCGGATTGCATTGGTCAGGCCGATCGGGTCCAGCAGGCCGATGAAGACAACCAGCGTGGTGTCTTTGAACAGACCGATGAAGGTGTTCACGATTCCGGGTATGGAAATCTTGAGTGCCTGCGGCAGGATGATCAGGCGCATGGACTTGGCATAGTCCAGCCCCAGCGCGTCGGCGGCCTCGTACTGCCCCTTGGGTAGGGCGGCCAGGCCACCGCGGACCACCTCCGCGATATAGGCCGAGGCAAAAAGCGTCACCATGATGATGACCCGCAGCATCAGGTCGAAATTGGTGCCCGGCGGCAGGAAGTAGTTCAGCAGAAGCGAGGCGGTGAAGAGCCACACGATCAGCGGCACGCCACGTATGATCTCGATGAAGGCCACCGAGACCTTGGTGATGATGAAAAGGTGCGACTGGCGGCCAAGCGCAAGCAGTATACCCAGCGGCAGCGACAGGATGATCCCCGAGATTCCTATGATCAGCGCCAGCATGAAGCCACCGATGTCGTTGGACGCGACCTTGGTGATCTGAAGCGGCACAACCGACGCCAGACCCGAGACCAGCGGCCCGACCAGGAACATCCAGAACAGGATGGGCAGAAAGATGGCGGCCAGCGTGCCCAGGATGGTGCCCGCGGCGCGCCCGATGTAGACGAAACCGGCGGCACCAAGGAAAAAGCCCCCTGCCGTCACGATGGGACCCCAGAGGCTGCCCCCCCAGATAAGCCAGTAAACGATGAAGGGCGCGGCCAGCGACCCCCAAAGCGTCTGGCGCGGCATGCCCTGGAACAGAACCGGCGCGATTCCCAGCAGGAAAACAACGAAGGCGAGGATCGGGCGCCAGTATAGGTCCGAGGGGTAGAACCCGAAGACCAGTTGCGGCCAGCGTTCCGAGATCACGGAGAAACAGGCACCGCCATGACCGCTCAGCCCCTGCTCGGCCAGGACTTCGCGGCATCCGGCCAGGCTGCCCGTGGTCCAGACCGAATTGGCAAACCACGGAAGCAGCGCGGCAAGCACGGCGTAGATCACGAACAGTGACAGCACCGTCAGGAGGACGTTCAGCCAACCCGAGAAAAGGTTCTCGCGGACCCACTTGACCACGCCCTTCTCGGTAATCGGCGGTTCCTGCTCGGCCAGCATCTCGGTGCGGACAAAGCGGGTGGTTTCGGCATGCACTTCGCTCATGTCACCGCTCCTTCAGCTTCACGGCGTTGTTGTAGACGTTCATCAGTGCCGAGATGATCAGGGACAGCAACAGGTAGAACAGGCCCAGCAGCAACATGCCCTCCAGCTCGCGTCCGGTCTGGTTGATGGTGATTCCACCCAGGGTCGACCGGACGTCCATGTAACCCACGGCGATCGCGAGCGAGCTGTTCTTGGTCAGGTTCAGGTATTGCGAGATCAGCGGCGGGATGATGACCCGCAACGCCTGCGGCAGTATGACCAGGCTCATGGTGCGGGCCGGGCGCAGGCCCAGCGCGCTCGCTGCCTCGGTCTGGCCCTTGCTGACCGACAGAATGCCGGCGCGCACGATCTCGGCTATGAAAGCGCCGGTATAGAGCGCCAGCGCCAACCAGAGCGCGATCAGGGAGTTGCGCAGGTGTATCCCTTCGGCGAAATTGAAGCCGCGGAAGAAGGGTGCCACTATGGTCGCCCCCATCAGCAGAAGCACGGCGAGCGTCGGCAGGACGATGACCCCGAGATTGACGTACCAAGTCGCCGGACGATCGCCCGTGGCCTCCTGTATGGCGTCGGCCCGCCGCTTGTTCCAGCGCGCCCCCAAGATGGACGCCGCGAGCACGCCGAATACGATCAGCCAATCCCAGACCGAAGACGGTGGCGGCGGGCTTTCTTCGCCAGCCTCCCGGGCGGCGGTATTCTCGGCCCGCCATTCGGCACCCGCGCCACTCACGGAGTTCTCGAAGCCGACACGCGGAATGTAGACGCCGCGGTTGGTCACGGCGACGCTTTCGCCCACGATCATCGACGCCGCGGCATCGTCGCCCCGGAAATCTCGCGGCTCGGGCGTGCTCTCGGTCATGATCGCGAAGATCAGGATGATCCACAGCAGCAGCGGAACGTTGCGGAACCCTTCGACGTAGACGGCCGTGAGGTTGCTGACCAGCCAGTTCTTTGACAGCCGCAACACCCCGGCCAGAACGCCAAGGACCGTCGCAAGGGCACAGCCCAGCGCGGCGACCAGAATGGTGTTGAGGATTCCGACCATGGCGGCACGGCCATGTGTGCTCTGGCTGTCGTAATCTATCAGACGCTGGTTGATGTCATAGCCGGCTGGCTGCGTCAGGAAACCGAAGTCGAAGTCCTTGCCCAGGGTTTCCAGATTCTGGACGGTGTTGTTGACCAGCCACCAGATCGCGGCGACCAGCAGCGCCAGAGCGATAACCTGGATGGTGAGCGAGCGATAGCGCGTGTCGTAGATAAGCTGGCTGAGCCGAAAGGAAGCCTTCGGCACGTCTGGGGACGCTGACATCTGTTATCTCCCTGGTCCCAGGCTGAATCCTGGCGCACCCGTTGGCCGAATTGCGCGAATTGTCTGGGGTGGCTACCGGCGACCGTGCCGATCGCGCGACGGGGGGCGCCAAGGCACCCCCCGTCAGAAGCTCTTAGCGGAACGGCGGGGCGTACATCAGGCCGCCCTCGGTCCACTGGGCGTTCAGGCCCCGGGCCAGGCCCACCGGGGTGTTCTCGCCGATGTGGGTCTCGAAGAGTTCACCGTAGTTGCCCCCGGCCTTGATGGCGCGCAGGGCGAAGTCGGCGTCGAGACCGAGCATGGCGCCAAGCTCACCTTCGGTGCCGAGCATACGGTTGATTTCCGGATTGTCGGTGCCTTCGGCCAGTTCGTCAGCGTTGGCCGAGGTAACGCCCAGCTCTTCGGCCGCGATCAGCGCGTTGAGCGTCCAGCGCACGACGTCACCCCATTCGTTGTCACCATGGCGCACGAGCGGGCCGAGCGGCTCTTTCGAGATGATCTCAGGCAGGATCACGTGATCCGAGGGGTTCTCGAAGGAGGCGCGGGTCGCGGCCAGCCCCGAGGAGTCGGTGGTATAGACGTCGCAGGCTCCAGCCAGGTACTGCTGCTGCGCCTCGGCGTTGGTTTCGATCGGCAGCGGCTCGTATTCCATGTTGTTGGTACGGAAGAAGTCCGCGAGGTTCAGCTCGGTCGTGGTGCCGGTCTGAATGCAGACGGTCGCACCTGCCAGGTCCTTGGCCGAGGACACGCCAAGGTCGCGCGGGACCATGAAGCCCTGACCGTCATAGTAGTTGATGCCGGTGAATTCGAATTTCAGGTCGACGTCACGGGTGAAGGTCCAGGTGGTATTCCGGGCCAGCATGTCGATTTCGCCCGAGGCCAGCGCGGTAAAGCGGGTCTGCCCAGTGGTGGGCACGAATTCGATGGCCATGGGATCATCGAGAACCGCGGCGGCGACAGCACGGCAGACAGCCACGTCAAAGCCTTGCCACTCGCCGTTGGCGTCGGGGGCCGCAAAGCCCACAAGGCCGGTGGTCACGCCACAGTTGAGCGTGCCGCGAGCCTTGACGTCGTCAAGCGTGGCTGCCGTAGCAGCCCCGGCAGCAAGGCCGGCAACCGTCAGCGTGCCGAGAAATACGGATTTCTTCATTTTTTTACCTCTTCCTGAGTTCCCCCATGGGACAGGGGGTTCTTTTTTTCGTCGTCCCGAAGGACGAGGGCGATACGACGCAGGACTCCTGCGAATGGTGGTAGATTGGTCGGATTCAGGTGCCTAGGTCAAGGGCAAGTAAACGGCTCAAGACCCGCCAATCACGGTTTATTCGACTGCAGAACGATGAATTTGAAGGCGCTTCGACCAACCGGCGTGCGCTATACCATGGCATACAGGTTTGCGGCATCTTTCAGTTGCCCGCGCTTGATCTCTGCCGTCGCCATGGCTTCGGTGTCGGCGCCCCATCGCTCGATCTGCCAGTCCTCGTCGAGCCGGGACAGGTCAAATGCCCGGTCCGCCTCGATGCGTCCACGAGATACGGCCAGGCCCAGCACCAGAGAGCCTGTGATCGTGACCAGATCGTGCAGAGCAGTCAGCTGGAACACTCCTTGATCACGGGTCGCGGTGCGGAGGCGCTCGAGCGCTTCGGGGGGCTGGGCCACGGGCATCACGCCCTGTGCGAGGCGCAGGCGCGCGCCAAAAGTTTCCGCGGCCCACTCCAGCAGGGGGTCCCAGTTGAGACGCTGCCGGTCGCAAAGCTCCTCCGGCGCCTCGGCGCGATAACACAGAAGGTCGCTGCCGCCGTAGCCGGCCAGCATCTCGGCCACCTCGTCGAACTGTATGGCCACCTTGTCGATGGCGGCATTGGCCGCGCGGGTCACCGGCATCGCCGACGGATCAATGATCTTCTCGACGGCGCGCCATTCCTCGGCGATGGCCTCGGCCATCGCGCGCGTCGGCACGGCGACGGGGGCCTTGGCCGGGGTCTTGACCGGGCGCCCGTCCAGCACGATGCCATGGCCGATATCGGTCTCGACAACGGTCACCTCTGTCCAGAACCGGCGGGGTCGCCAATCGCTCATGCGTCCTGCTCCGTAGCTTGTCCGATCAGCCCGTCCACCGCGGCGTCCAACTCCGAGAAATCGCCGATCATGGCATCCGCCGTCAGGGTGTCCGCGGCGTGATAGCCCCAGTCGACGCCTATGCCGCGCACGCCAGCAGCACGGGCCATATCCATGTCGAAGCGGGTATCGCCCACCATGACCGCGCGGTCGGCGGCAACGCCGGTTTCCGAGAGGCAGGCCAGTAGCATGGCGGGATGCGGTTTCGAGGGGTGGTGGTCACTGACCTGTGTGGTGACGAAAAGGCCCTCCAGCCCATGCCCCTCGATCAGCTTGTCGAGCCCGCGGCGAGACTTGCCCGTCGCCACCCCCAGCAAGGTGAAGGGATCGGCCTGCAACCGGTCGAGCGCCGCCCTGGCGCCGGGATAGAGCGGGCTGGTCTCGTGCATCCGTGCCTTTTCCCGCAGGGCGACATAGGCGTCCTTGTATGTCTCGACCATGCGGGCGCGACGGGCGGGGTCCAGTCCGGGCGACAGGCTTTCCATCGCCACGGGCAGCGACAGGCCCACGATCGAAAGCACCGCGGCGCGGTCCGGAAGCGTGATGCCTTCGGCTGCATAGGCCGCGGCCATGGCCGCCAGAATATCGGCCTGGCTATCGACCAGCGTACCGTCCACGTCGAAGATCACCAGGCGCAGCTCGGGCATCACATCAGCTCTTCGAAAGGGTCCTCGGCGGCCAGATCCTCGGTCCAGCCGAAGGTATCCCAGGATTGCGCCATGTGATCTGGCAACGGCGCGGTCACGGTGATGGTCTGCCGCGTGACCGGGTTCTCGAACCGCATCATCCGCGCGTGCAGATGCAGCTTCTTCGAGATGATGCCGCCCAGTTGCGCGCCCCAGCCATCGCCCATGTTCTCTTGCCCCGCGCCGCCGTACTTGCCGTCGCCGACGATGGGGTGGCCGATCTCGGCCATGTGCGCGCGCAGCTGATGCGTGCGCCCGGTCAGCGGCTCCATCGCGACCCAGGCGGCGCGGCTGGCGACCCGGTATAGCGTGGCATAGAGCGTATGCGCCCGCTTGGCACCCGGCGTGCTGTCCATGTCACGGGGGTGAACCGCGTGCATCCTTTCACCCTCCCCCGCGGCGCCTCGGCCTCCGGCCTTGACCAGCCCATACTTGATCTCGCCGAGATAGGGAGTGGGCACACCGGCCACCAGCGCCCAGTAGATCTTGCGTGTATCCTTGTGCCGCATGGCCGCGGTCAGCCCCTGCGCCGCCTGCCGGCTGCGGGCAAGAAGCAGCACGCCCGACGTATCCTTGTCCAGCCGATGCACCAAGCGCGGCTTTTCCTCGGCCCCGAACTTCAGGGCCTCGGACAGGCCGTCCACATGGCGGGTCTGCTTGCTGCCGCCCTGCGTGGGCAGACCGGCGGGCTTGTTCAGGGCGATCACCTCGTCGTCGCGGTAGATCACGCAATCGCGGATCATCCGGGCATCGGCCTCGGAAATGCTGTCCTTGGGTCGAGCCGGCGCCTCGCTGTCTGGCAGCGGTGGAACGCGGACCTGCTGCCCCTCGTCGAGCCGCGTGTTCGCCTTTACCCGCCCGCCATCGACGCGGATCTCTCCCTTGCGGCAGCCCTTCTCGATACGGCCCTGGGTGATCTGCGGAAAACGGCGTTTCAGCCAGCGGTCGAGCCTCTGGTCCCCCTCGCCCGGTGCGACGGTAATGCTCAGAACCGCAGTCATGCCAGCACCGCGCGCATGGTCTGGACACCGGCCAGGATCGCCAAGAGCGACCCGGCGACCGACAACCCGACATAGAACGCCGCCTGACCTGCTTGGCCACGTTCGATCAACGTCAGGGTTTCCAGCGAAAAGGCCGAGAATGTCGTGAACCCGCCCAGCACCCCCGTCACCAGGAAGGGGTTCAGCGCCGCCGGTCCGCGTTGACCAAGGTAGACCACCAGCGCGCCCATCAGGAACGACCCGAGGATATTGACTGTCAGAACACCCAAGGGAAAGCCGCCCGCCCCAAGGCCGCGGGTCACCGCAACCCCCGTGGCAAAGCGCGCAGCCGAGCCGATGGCCCCGCCCAAGGCAACCTGTAACATGGTGATTAACATGGGCGCGTTCCTTGACGCTATGGGGGGCATTGTCAACTGCCTCGCCGCCGGGTGCGCAGCTTGGCGAAGTACTCCACCCGCTTTTTCAACTCGCGCTCGAAGCCGCGGTCGACCGGGCTGTAGTAGACACCGCGTTTCATCCCGTCGGGGAAATAATTCTGCCCGGAAAAGCCGTCCTCGGCGTCGTGATCGTAGGCATAACCCTCGCCATGACCGATATCCTTCATCAAGGACGTCGGCGCGTTCAGGATATGTTTCGGGGGCGGTTCGCTACCGGTCTTTTTGGCCGCTGCAACCGCATTCTTGTAGGCCGCATACCCCGCGTTGGATTTCGGGGCCAGCGCGAGGTAGATCACCGCCTGCGAAAGGGCCAGCTCGCCTTCGGGGCTGCCCAGCCGTTCATAGGCCTGCCACGCCCCTATACAGACGTCCTGTGCCTGCGGATCGGCCAGACCGATATCCTCGACCGCCATGCGGGTCAGGCGCCGGGCGAGGAAACGCGGGTCCTCACCACCTTGCAGCATCCGCGCGAACCAGTAGAGCGCCGCGTCCGGGTCCGAGCCGCGCACCGATTTGTGCAGCGCCGAAATCAGGTTGTAGTGCGCATCGCCCGACTTGTCGTAGTTCGCCGCGCGCTGGGTCAGCCGCGTTGTCAGGGCCTCGGTGTCGAGCTTCTCGGTCCGGGGCCAGGAAGCAACCTGTTCCACCAGGTTGAGCAGGGCCCGTCCGTCGCCATCGGCCATCTCCAGAAGCGCCTCGCGCGCCTCGCCAGTCAACGGCAGGGCCTGGGCCAGTTCCTGTTCGGCGCGCCGGGCCAGGCGCTCGAGGTCGGCCAGCGTCAGGCGCTTCAGAACCAGCACCTGGGCACGGCTCAGAACGGCGGAATTCAACTCGAACGAGGGGTTCTCGGTCGTGGCGCCGACCAGCACGATGGTGCCGTCCTCCATGTGGGGCAGGAACCCGTCCTGCTGCGCCTTGTTGAAACGGTGGATCTCGTCGACGAAAAGCAGCGTGCCCTGTCCGTCCCGCCGCCGCATTTTCGCGGCGTCGAAGACCTTGCGCAGCTCCGGCACGCCCGTGAAGATCGCGCTGATCTGGATGAAATGCAGGTCGCTCGAGGCGGCCAGCAGCCGCGCGATCGTGGTCTTGCCCACCCCCGGCGGCCCCCAGAGGATCAGCGAAGAAAGGTTGCCCGCCGCCAGCATCGCGCCCAGCGGTCCCTCGGGGCCCAGCAGGTGTTCCTGCCCGATGACCTGGTCCAGGGCGGCAGGGCGCAGCCGGTCGGCCAGGGGACGCGGGGCATTGGCACCGGCATCATCGCCAGGGGTGTCGAAGAGATCGGCCATTGGGCAACTCTATGCCCGCGCCCCCGCCGAGACCAGACATGGCGGGCGGGCAGGTGTTAACGAAAATGGCCCGCCGAAAAGGGCGGGCCATCCAGGACGCATGCAGGTGGACCGATCAGTCCGCATCTTCCTCGGCCGCAAGGCGGGCCCGGTCTGCGGCGCCCTTGGCGTCGGGGTCGCGATCGACCAGTTCGATGATCGCCATCGGGGCCATGTCGCCGTAGCGGAACCCGGTCTTGAGAACACGGGTGTAGCCGCCTTGTCGGTCGCTGTAGCGAGCGCCGAGAACATCGAAGAGCTTGGCGACATCCTTGTCCTGCTTGAGCTGAGCCGCGGCCTGGCGGCGGGCGTGTATATCGCCACGCTTGGCCAGCGTCACCAGCTTGTCCATGACGCGCTTGAGTTCCTTGGCCTTGGGCAGGGTTGTCTTGATCTGCTCGTGTTCAATGAGCGACCCGGCCATGTTCGAGAACAGGGCCTTGCGATGTTCGTGGGTCCGGTTCAGGCGGCGGTATCCGCGAGCGTGGCGCATTTTCAATCTCCTAGGGTGCCCTCTACGGGCGGTTTTGCTTTGTCCGGCGGGCCATGCGTGTGACCCGCTCTCCTTGGGGCAGAATGCCCGGGGGCGGAACCAGATTGTGGAATTCCGGCTCCACCCGAAGTCGTATCAGAACTGGTCTTCGAACTTCTTGGCCAGGTCCTCGATATTGTCCGGCGGCCAGTCCTCGACATCCATGCCAAGGTGAAGGCCCATGCCCGACAGCACTTCCTTGATCTCGTTGAGCGACTTGCGGCCGAAGTTCGGCGTGCGCAGCATCTCGGCCTCCGTCTTCTGGATCAGGTCGCCGATGTAGACGATGTTGTCGTTCTTCAGGCAGTTGGCGGACCGCACCGACAGTTCCAGTTCGTCCACCTTCTTGAGCAGCAGCGGGTTGAATTCCAGTCCGTCGTCGTCCTGGCTGGCGTGCGAGGACTCGGGTTCGTCAAAGTTGACGAAGACTTGGAGTTGATCCTGAAGGATCCGCGCGGCATAGGCCACCGCGTCCTCCGGCGTGATCGATCCGTCGGTCTCGACATTCATGGTCAACTTGTCGTAGTCCAGCACCTGGCCTTCACGGGTGGGCTGCACGTCGTAGCTGACCTTCTTGACCGGGGAATAGATGGCGTCGATGGCAATCATGCCGATCGGCGCGTCCTCGGGCTTGTTCTTGTCGGCAGCGACATAGCCCTTTCCGGTGTTCACGGTAAGCTCGATGTAGAGGTCGGCACCCTCATCGAGGTGACAGATCACGTGATCCTTGTTCAGGATCTCGATCCCTGCGCTTTCCGAGATATCACCGGCCGTGACCACGCCCGGACCCTTGGCCTGCACCTGCAGGCGCTTGGGGCCCTCGGTCTCCATGCGGATCGAGACGCCCTTGAGGTTCAGCACGATATCGGTGACGTCTTCACGGACACCGGACACCGAGGAAAACTCGTGCAGCACGTTGTCGATCTGCACGGCGGTGATGGCGGCGCCTTGAAGCGACGACAGTAGAATGCGGCGCAGGGCATTGCCCAACGTCAGGCCGAAGCCGCGTTCAAGCGGTTCGGCGACCACGGTTCCCTGGCGCGCCGGGTCCTTGCCCGGTTTGACGTCAAGCTGCGTGGGTTTGATTAGTTCGGCCCAGTTTTTGTGGATCATGCGTCCCTCCATACTTGTCTGCCCTGCTGATCCGGCGGGGCGGACGCCCGAGGTAGAAATGACGAAAGGAGACCCCGCGCGCGGGGTCTCCGTGGAATCCTGTCTGTCAGACGCGGCGACGCTTCGGCGGGCGACAGCCGTTGTGCGCGATCGGGGTGACATCCCGGATCGCGGTAATGTTGAACCCGGCGGCGGCCAGAGCGCGAAGGGCACTCTCGCGGCCCGAACCGGGGCCTTGGACCTCGACCTCGAGGGTCTTCATGCCGTGTTCCTGCGCCTTTCGGCCCGCGTCTTCTGCAGCCATCTGTGCGGCATAGGGCGTGGACTTGCGCGACCCCTTGAACCCCATGGTGCCGGCGGACGACCAAGAAATGGCGTTGCCCTGCACGTCGGAAATCAGGATCTTGGTGTTGTTGAAGCTGGAGTTCACATGGGCAACGCCAGCAGCGATGTTCTTGGAGACCTTCTTCTTGCCTCCGCGACGGGTATCACGTGCCATTGGTAGCTACCTCCCTTACTTCTTCTTGCCGGCGATCGGCTTCGCCGGGCCCTTGCGGGTGCGGGCGTTGGTGTGCGTGCGCTGACCACGCACGGGGAGGTTGCGGCGATGGCGCAGGCCGCGATAGCACCCGAGGTCCATCAGGCGCTTGACGTTCATCTGCACCTCTCGGCGCAGGTCGCCCTCGACGGTGTAGTTGGCGTCGATGTGCTCGCGGATCGAGAGGACTTCGGCATCGGACAGCTCATTGATGCGGCGGGCTGCATCGATGTTGACGGCCTCGCAGATGGCCCGGGCCGAGCTATGGCCGATTCCGGTGATATAGGTGAGGGCGATCGGGACCCGCTTTGCAGTCGGGATATTCACGCCGGCGATACGTGCCACGTTGTCTTTCCTTTCGTTGCGGTTCCGTAACGCCGGAACCTTTTTTCACAACTGAAGCCCGGAGCATTTCGCTGCCGGGCCCAAGCTTGGTTCAGGTGGTCTGCCCCGATCGGTGCGTGGCCCGATTCGGCGCGTCTCCCTTGCGGGATGGGGATGTCTAGGGGGACGTGGAGAGATGGTCAACCCCTCAAGACACGGCGCTGGAATGGCCTCCGACAAAGCCGCATCACCGGTGCCCCGCGCACGCACGGTTGGGCCGGGATGCCCGTTGAAAAACCAGCGTGCGTAACCTGTCGCCTAGTCCTTCAGGACGCCTTCGATCGCCGCGGCAACCTCTTCGATTTCGCCAAGACCGTTCACCGAGGCAAGGTCGCCCTTGGCGTAGTAGTAACCGATCAAGGGCGAGGTCTGCTTGTAGTATGCCAACAGGCGAGTCTTGAGGCTTTCTTCGTTGTCATCCGCGCGGCGCTTGAACTCGGCTTTCTGGCCGCAGGCCGTGCAGACACCATCACCTGGGATCGGCTTGGTATTGTCGTTGTAGACCTCGCCGCAATTGGCGCAGGTGGACCGCGCCGTGATGCGGGCAACCAGCTCGTCGTCGTCCACCTGCATCTCTATCACGGCATCAAGGCCCTGCCCCTCTTCGTGCAACAACGCGCCCAGGGCATCGGCCTGTGCCAAGGTGCGCGGGAAACCATCGAAGATGAAGCCGTCGCCCGCATTGCCGCTTTCCAGCTTCTCGCGGATCAGGCCTATGACGATCTCGTCAGTCACCAGGTTTCCCGCATCCATGACCGCGGCAACCTTGTTGCCCATCTCGGTGCCCGAGGTCCGCGCCTCGCGCAGCATGTCGCCGGTGGACAGCTGCACCATGTTGCGTTGCTCCACGAGGCGGCGGGCCTGGGTGCCCTTCCCCGCGCCGGGCGGTCCGAGAAGAATGATGTTCATTTGCGTGCAGGTCCCTTGCTGCGTTTCTTCGATCCGCGCTTGCCGCGCAGTTGCGATTTCTCGATCAGGCCCTCGTACTGATGGGCCAGAAGGTGCGACTGGATCTGCTGGATCGTGTCCATGCCGACGCTGACGATGATCAGCACCGAAGTGCCGCCGAAGTAGAAGGGGATGGCCAGCTGGCTGCGCAGGATTTCCGGCAGGATCACGATCAGCGCCAGGTAGGACGAACCCAGAACCAGGATCCGGGTAACGACGTAGTCAAGGTATTCCGCCGTGCGCTTGCCCGGCCGGATGCCGGGAACGAACCCGTTCTGGTTCTTCAGGTTGTCGGCCACATCGTCGACCTTGAATGCCACTTCCTTGGTGTAGAAGAACGTGAAGAAAACGACCATGGCGACCATGAACAACAGGTAAAGCGGCTGTCCGGGCCCGAAGTAGGCAAGGATCGTCGACATCACCGGGCCGGTCTGGCTGCCCGAGAAGGTGCTGAGCGTGGTGGGCAGCAGCAACAGGGCGCTGGCAAAGATCGCCGGGATGACGCCGGCCGGGTTCACCTTGATGGGCAGGTGGCTGGATCCACCATCGAAGACCTTCATGCCGACCTGACGGCGCGGGTACTGGATGTGCACCTTGCGCAACGATCGCTCCATGAAGACGACAAAGGCCAGAACGACGATCACCATGGCGATCACGGCAACGATCAGCCCCCAGTTGCCGGTGGACCGGCCCTGGGCGAGGAAACTGGCCAGTGCCGAAGGGATCTCGGCGATAATGCCCACGAAGATGATCAGAGAGATGCCGTTGCCGATGCCACGGGCAGTGATCTGCTCACCCAGCCACATTAGGAACATGGTACCACCGACCAGCGTGATGACACAGGCTGCACGGAAGAAAAGGCCCGGGTCGGTTACAAGGTCCCCCGCCTCGAGGCTTGCGGCCATGCCGTAGGCCTGGAAGGTTGCGAGTACAACGGTGCCGTAACGGGTATACTGGTTGATCTTCTTGCGGCCCTGCTCGCCCTCTTTCTTGAGCTGCTTGAGCGGCTCCCACATCGCGGACAACAACTGCACGATGATCGAGGCGGAAATATACGGCATGATGCCAAGCGCGAAGATGCCCATCCGACCCAGCGCACCGCCGGTAAACATGGACAGGATGCCACCTATCCCGGCCTGGGCGTCCTCCATGAAGGATTGCAGCGCGATCGTGTCGATGCCCGGCACAGGGATGTAGGTGCCCAACCGGTAGACGATCAGCAGACCGAGCGTGAAGAAAATGCGCTGTCGGAGTTCCTTGGCCTGGCCAAGGGCCCCCCAGCTCATGTTCGATGCCATTTGTTCAGCAGCGGATGCCATGTATGCCCACCTGTTCAGACGAACGCCGCCGGACCGGTATCCCGGACGGCGGCGTCAGGAAACTTGGATAGGGATGTAAGGGGCGCGACGCACCCCCACAACCCTTTACTCTGCCGCAGCCACGGGTGCGACGGTCACCTTGCCGCCAGCCTTTTCGACGGCTTCGACCGCGCCTTTGGACGCGCCGGTGACATTCAGCGTGACCTTCGTGGTGATCTCGCCCTTGCCCAGAACGCGAACACCGTCCAGCTTGCGGCGGATGACGCCGGCGTCCAGCAGGGCGTCCTCGGTGATCTCGCCCTTGGCGTCGAGCTTCTTCGCGTCGATGAATTTCTGGATGATCCCGAGGTTCACGACAGCGAATTTCTTGCGGTTCGGCTTGTTGAAGCCACGCTTGGGCAGACGCTGGTAGAGCGGCATCTGGCCGCCTTCATAGCCCTTGATGGCCACACCCGACCGGGATTTCTGACCTTTCAGACCACGGCCACCGGTCTTGCCTTTGCCCGAGCCGGGGCCACGGCCCACGCGCATGCGCTTTTTTGCGGCGCCTTCGTTGTCACTCAGTTCGTGCAGTTTCATATCGCTTCTCCTTTGCCGGACGACCCTGCCGAAGCGATGCGCAGGGGACACGGCTTTGCGTTTGATCGAGTCGACCCCTCGTGGGCCACCGGGGGCGTATACGGCCTGAGCGGGCGACGATCAAGGGGCTGGGATGCAGGGAAAAGAAAACGCCCCGGCCATTTCTGACCGGGGCGCGGTGTTGCTCGCACGGGGCAGGTCTCAGCCGCGTTCTTCGACGATCTCGACCAGGTGCGGGATCTTGTTGATCATGCCGCGGACCGAAGGGGTGTCTTCCAGCTCGCGGGTCTTGTGCATCTTGTTCAGGCCCAGTCCAACGAGCGTGGCGCGCTGGCCCTGCGGGCGACGGATCGGCGAGCCGATCTGCTTGATGAGAAGCGTTTTTTGCGCCATGGATCAGGCCTCCTCGGCAATCTGGGTCTGCGGGTCGCCGTAGTCAGGCGCCTCGTCACGGCTGGGCAGGATCTCGGTAACCTTCTTGCCCCGGCGCTGTGCGACCGAGCGCGGGCTCTGCTGGAATTGCAGCGCGGCCAAGGTCGCGTGGATCATGTTGTAGGGGTTCTGGGTGCCGACCGACTTGGCAACGACATCCTGAACGCCCAGCATCTCGAAAACGGCACGCATCGGGCCACCGGCGATGATCCCGGTACCCTGCGGAGCGGTGCGCAACACCACCTTGCCAGCGCCGTGGTGGCCAAAGCCGTCATGATGCAGGGTGCGGCCCTCGCGCAGCGGCACGCGGATCATCTTCCGCTTGGCAGCTTCGGTAGCCTTGCGGATGGCCTCAGGAACCTCCTTGGCCTTGCCTTTGCCGAAACCGACACGGCCCTTCTGATCGCCCACGACGACGAGAGCGGCGAAGCCGAAACGCTTGCCCCCCTTCACGGTCTTGGACACCCGGTTGATCGCGACGAGGCGATCGGCGAATTCCGGCGTTTCATCTCGATCGCGGCGGTTCCCGCGCTTCTGCTGGTCTCGAGCCATCTGGCTTCCTCTCGGTCTGGCGCGGCGCGCCGGTCAACTCAATCCTGGTGCCAATGCGTCCGGCGGGACGCGCAAGCCCGGATCATCGGGGGGGCGTGCGCCGCCCCCCGCAATTCTCAGATCTTCAAACCGCCTTCACGGGCGGCATCGGCCAAGGCCTTGACCTTGCCGTGGAACAGGAACCCGCCGCGGTCGAAATAGGCCTCGGTCACGCCGGCCTTCTTGGCCCGTTCGGCGATCGCTGCACCCACTTTCGTGGCGACTTCGACGTTGTTCTTTCCGGCCCCGGTGAGGGCCTGCTCCATCGAGGAGGCAGCGGCGAGCGTGACGCCGTTCACATCGTCGATCAGCTGGGCGCTGATGTTCTTGTTCGACCGATGAACGCTCAGGCGCGGACGCCCGGAATTCATCTTGCGAAGCTTGTTCCGGACGCGCAGGCGGCGTTTCTGGAACAGGTCTCTTTTGCTGTTTGCCATCTGTCGCGTCCTTACTTCTTCTTGCCTTCCTTGCGGAAGATATACTCATCGACGTACTTGATGCCCTTGCCCTTGTAGGGTTCGGGAACACGCCATTCGCGGATGTTCGCGGCCACTTGGCCGACCTGTTGCTGGTCAGCCCCCTCGACAATCACGACTGTCGGCTTGGGCGCGGTGACGGTGACGCCCTCGGGCACCTCGAAGTTGACGTCGTGCGAATAGCCGAGGTTCAGCTTGAGCACGTTGCCCTGCATCTGGGCGCGGTAACCAACGCCGTTGACCTCCAGCTCCTTCTTGAAGCCGTCGGTCACACCGGTGACGCAGTTCTGCAGCATGGTACGGGACATGCCCCACTGCTGGCGGGCGCGCTTTGAGGGGCCGCGCGGCTCAACCGAGACGGCGCTCTCATCAATCGAGAGGGTGACATCGTCGGTTGCGGTGAAAGTGCGGGTACCCTTGGGCCCCTTCACTTCTACGGTCTGGCCGGAGACAGTGGCGGTGACGCCGCTGGGCAGCTCGACCGGTCTTTTACCAATACGAGACATAATCAGCTCTCCTTAGAAGACCTGGCAAAGCACCTCGCCGCCAACCTTGGCAGCGCGGGCGTTTGCATCCGACATCACGCCCTTGGACGTGCTGACAATCGACACACCCAGGCCCTGGCGAACCTGCGGAATGTCCTTGGAGCCCATGTAGACGCGACGGCCGGGCGTGGACACACGCTTCAGGTCGCGGATAACGGGGCTACCTTCGTAATATTTGAGGCTGATCTCGAAGGCGGGGTGTCCGTTGGCTTCGGTCTTCTCGTAGCCCCGGATGTAGCCTTCGTCGGCCAGCACATCCAGCACCCAGGCGCGCAGCTTGGACGCCGGGGTCAGAACCGTAGACTTGCCACGAAGCTGGCCATTGCGGATACGGGTCAGCATATCGCCGATAGGATCGTTCATGACTGTCCCTCCTTACCAGCTGGACTTGACCAGGCCCGGAATCTGGCCATCGGACCCGAGGTCCCGAAGCGCGATCCGGCTGATCTTCAGCTTGCGATAATAGGCGTGCGGACGCCCGGTCAGCTGGCAGCGGTTGTGAAGCCGGGTGGGCGAGCTGTTGCGCGGCAGCTTGGCAAGCTCGAGCCGCGCCTTGAAGCGCTCTTCCATGGGCTTCGATTCATCGTTGGCGATTTCCTTGAGAGCGGCGCGCTTGGCGGCGAATTTCTCGACCAGCTTCTGGCGCTTGTTCTCGCGGGCGATCATGGATTTCTTGGCCATCGTATACGTCCCTCAGCTGTTGAACGGCATGTTGAAATGCTTCAACAGCGCCTTGGCTTCTGCATCGGTCTTGGCGGTGGTGGTGATGACGATATCAAGACCCCAGACCTCGTCGACCTTGTCGAAGTTGATTTCCGGGAACACGATGTGTTCCTTCATGCCCATGGCGTAGTTGCCACGGCCGTCGAACGATGTGCCGGGCACGCCGCGGAAGTCGCGGATACGCGGCATCGCGATAGTCACCAGGCGGTCCAGGAAATCGTACATGCGGTTGCCACGCAGGGTCACCTTGGCGCCCAGCGGCATGTCTTCACGAACGCGGAACCCGGCGATAGACTTCTTGGCCTTGGTGATGACGGCCTGCTGACCGGCAATGGCGGTGAGATCGTCCTGGGCCGCCTTGGCCTTCTTTGAGTCCTTGACCGCTTCGGCACCGCAGCCGATGTTGAGTACGATCTTGTCCAGCCGCGGGATTTGCAAGTCATTGCCGTAGCCGAACTCTTCCTTCATGGCAGCACGGATGCTGTCATTGAACTGGGCACGCAGGCGCGGGATGTAGGTCGCAGTATCCAGCATCAGATCACGTCCCCCGTGGTCTTGGCAAAGCGGACTTTCTTGTCACCGTCCATCTTGAACCCGACGCGGGTTGCCTTGCCGTTCTTGTCGACAATGGCCAGGTTGCTCAGCTGGATCGGCGCCGGTTTCGGCGTCCGGCCGCCTTGGCTAGCCTGGCTCTGCTTTTCGTGACGAATGGCAATGTTCACGCCGTCAACCACGGCCTTGCCGGCCTTCGGATCGACAGACGTGATCTCGCCGGTCTTGCCCTTGTCCTTGCCGGCCAGGACGATGACCTTGTCACCCTTCTTCAGTTTCGCGGCCATCAGAGCACCTCCGGAGCGAGCGAGATGATCTTCATGAAGCTCTTCGCGCGCAGTTCGCGAACCACCGGACCGAATATACGGGTGCCGACAGGTTCTTCGTTGTTGTTGAGGATGACGGCGGCATTGCGGTCGAAGCGGATCGCGGTCCCATCTTCGCGGCGAACTTCCTTGGCGGTGCGCACGACGACGGCCTTGCGAACGTCGCCCTTCTTCACGCGACCGCGCGGAATGGCCTCTTTGACGGAAACGACGATGATATCGCCGACCGATGCGTAACGGCGGTGTGAACCGCCGAGGACCTTGATGCACTGAACCCGGCGTGCGCCGGAGTTGTCAGCGACATCCAGATTGGTCTGCATCTGGATCATTTGGTTTCTCCCGACCTGTGGGGGGCATCATCGCCTTTTCCCCAGGGTTTCGCTCAAACCGGAAAATGGACGCCTCAGTTGGCGACCACCTCCCAGCGTTTTGTCTTGGACTTGGGCGCGCATTCCTGGATGCGGACCTTGTCCCCAACCTTGAACTGGTTGTCCTCGTCGTGCGCCCGGTACTTCTTGGACTTGCGGACGGTCTTTTGCAGCAACGGGTGCTTGAAGCGACGCTCGACCGAAACGGTGACGGTCTGCGCGTTCTGATCGCTGGTGACGGTGCCTTGAAGGATACGCTTGGGCATGTCTTACGCCTCCTGCGCGGCAGCCGCCGCTTTTTCGTTCAGAATGGTCTTCACCCGGGCGGCATCACGCTTGACGGCACGCATGCGGGCAGTGTTCTCCAGTTGGCCGGTGGCCTGCTGGAAGCGGAGGTTGAAGGCCTCCTTTTTCAGGTTGGCAAGCTCGTCCCGAAGCTGATCCGGGGTCTTGTCACGAAGTTCCGTGGCGTCCATCGCCCTTGTCCTTTCCAACATCACCGAGGGGCCCCTGTCGGGTCACCCACAGATTCGGTGGAGTCCATGTAGAAGTGGCGCGTATATGCGCGATTGCAGGGTGTGGCAACCCCTTTGTCCGAGGCGATGAAAATGCCCCCTCGCAGGCGGTTCGCACCTAGGCTATCAGAACGGCATGGCCAATATCAGATCTCTCTTCGTGACCCGTCTTTACCACGCCCGGCTGTCCGAGTACGGCGCCCCCATCGATGCGCAGGAACTGGAAACGTCCTGCTACTCCATCGCCGAGGACGATGAGGCGGGCCAGGCCTGGTGCGAACGCGAGGGGTATCCCGGCTACACATCCTATGCGTCGCTCAGTGACTTGCCCTGGCGGTTCCCGATTTTCCAGCAGGTCGTGGACTGTCTGGACCGCCACGTCGCCGCCTTTGCCGAAGACCTCGAATTCGATCTGGCAGACCGCAAGCTGGTACTGGAGGATATCTGGATCAATATCCTGCCCGAGGGCGGCAGCCACTCCAGCCACCTGCATCCGCATGCCGTGATATCCGGGACAACCTATGTCGCGATGCCCGGGGGCACCTCGGCGCTGAAACTGGAGGACCCGCGATCAGGCCGCCTGATGGCCGCACCGCCGCGCAACAAGGACGCGCGCGAGGACAGGCGCACCTTTGTCTATATCACCCCCGAGGTGGGAGATGTGCTTCTCTGGGAAAGTTGGCTGCGCCACGAGGTGCCCATGAACATGGCCGAGGCGGAACGGATTTCCGTCAGCTTTAATTACAAATGGGAATAAGCCGCAGCCTCCGCTGAAACCGTTCCGAAAGGGTCAGGCGCCATCCTGCTGGGCGAGATCCAGGGAATGGAGGCGGCCAGAATGGCGTTACGACTATTGGGAATGGCCCTGATGTGGCTGGGCTCGCCGGCGACGGCCGAACTGCAGTCACTCTTTCCGGGACCCACTTCGGCCGGCGTCGCAGACCGGGCCCCCGCCAGCCTGTTTGCAGGGTCTGATGCCGGGCTTTTCCGAGCGGTCGTGCGGCAGCCGCCTGTCCAGTCCTTGCCACGGGTTGGTGATCGGGTGGATCGGCTTTTGGCCCTGATCGCCCGGGCCGAGGCGGGACCAGCCGACTACGATGCGGTGCAGCACGGCGCCCGCGTGCCCCCACCCGGCCCACCAACCGCGCTGACCCTCGCCCAGATCGACGCCTGGATCGCGGCCACGCCGAACCAGCCCCACGCCATAGGGCGCTACCAGTTCATCCCCGACACGCTGCGTCGCTTGGTCCGTGCCGAGGAAT
>NZ_DATFIP010000024.1:0-3953 GCF_035270045.1 Salibaculum sp. | reverse complement strand
GCGCAGGATGAGCTTTTGCGACGCCTTGTTCTTGTTGCGGGTGCGCATCCCCTTGGTGGGCTTGCCCCAGGGCGTGACCGGGTGACGGCCGCCCGAGGTGCGGCCTTCGCCGCCGCCGTGGGGGTGGTCGATCGGGTTCATCACGACGCCGCGCACCGAGGGACGCTTGCCGTAATGGCGCATCCGGCCCGCCTTGCCGTAATTCTGGTTCGAGTTGTCTGGATTCGACACGGCACCGACGGTGGCCATGCATTCCTGACGCACCATGCGAAGCTCGCCCGAGCTCAGCCGGATCTGCGCGTAGCCGCCATCGCGACCCACGAATTGCGCGTAGGTGCCCGCGGCACGCGCGATCTGTCCGCCCTTTCCGGGCTTCAATTCGATGTTGTGGATGATCGTGCCGATCGGCATGCCCGAGAACGGCATCGCGTTGCCGGGTTTGATGTCGGCCTTGGCCGACGCCACGACCTTGTCACCCACGGCCATGCGCTGCGGGGCGAGGATATAGGCCTGCTCGCCATCCTCGTAGCGGATGAGCGCGATGAAGGCGGTCCGGTTCGGATCGTATTCGATCCGCTCGACGGTGGCCGCCACATCGAGCTTGGTGCGCTTGAAATCGACGATCCGGTAGAGGCGTTTCGCCCCGCCCCCGCGACGTCGCGAGGTAATCCGCCCGGTGTTGTTGCGCCCGCCCGATTTCGTCAGACCCTCGGTGAGGGATTTGACGGGGCGGCCCTTGAACAGCTCCGAACGGTCGATCAGCACCAGCCCGCGCTGGCCCGGCGTCGTCGGCTTGTACGACTTGAGTGCCATGCTTTCTGTCTTCCGTTTGCAAACGCGTGCCCGAAGGCCCGCTATGTAGGGTGGGTGTCACCCACCGTGGTTATAGGGCCCCGAAGGTCCCCGGCTCTTTCGTTCTCGCGAACAACAGCGAAGCCCCGGACGAATCCGGGGCCTCGCGGATGGGGTCTGATAGGGGAGGCGACATGTAGGGTCAAGGGGGTGGGCACCGATTCCCGCGACGCGAGCGGCGGATATGCCGCCATTAGACACAGATCAAGGCCGGGGCTTCCGGTTCCATTTATCCTGCGCCCACGAAATGACATGAGAGCCACGGGATGCGCCCGCCACGGCGGTGTGGTCGGTCCGGCAATGGGAGTAAGGAAATGACCAAGTCCAAAGCGAAACCCGACCAGGACAAGCCCGAAGCCCCGGCCTTTTCTTCGGCGCTGGCCACAGGGCACCCGGCAGCGACCCTCTGGCTCGAGGTCATGGCCGAGAGTACACGCTTCCTCTCCGAGCGCGTCCGGACCGATCTCGAAATGCAACAGGCAATGTTGCGCTGTCAGAGCCCAACCGAGATGGTGCGGCTGCAATCAGAGTTCTTCCGCAAGGCGATTGATCAATACACCTCCGAGGCGCAGCGGATGTTCGAGATCATGTCCGACGTCACGGATCAGACGCTCAAGCAGACCAGGACTGGCACGAAACGCGGGTATGACGACGTTCCCCTCTGACGGCTGATCGACGTTTCTCTGCCGCACCGCGTCACCCGCCGCGCGCAGAGCCAAATGGCACCTGCCGCAAGAAAACCCCGGCCACCTCTCGGCAGCCGGGGTTCAAATTTCGGACCGTAGGGTGGGGTTTCACCCCACCATCCTTACAGACCCGTGGTCACGTCGATCGTGTTGCCCTCTTCGAGCGTCACGTAGGCCTTCTTGACGTCCTTGCGCGTGCCCTTGACGCCGCGAAAACGCTTTTGCTTGCCCTTGGTGATCGTCGTGTTCACCGCCTTCACCTTGACCCCGAAGAGCGCCTCGACGGCGTCCTTGATCTGGGGCTTGTTGGCGTCGATGGCCACCTCGAAGACGATTGCGCCGCTCTCAGACGCCATCGTCGCCTTCTCGGTGATGACCGGCTTGCGGATCACGTCGTAATGTTCTGCCTTGGCACTCATTTCAGTCGAGCCTCCAGTGCTTCGACACCCGCCTTCGTGATCACCAGGGTATCACGCTTGAGGATGTCATAGACATTCGCGCCGACGCTGGGCAGCACATCGAGACCCTCGATATTGGCCGCCGCGCGCGCGAACTCCGCGTTGACCTGCGCACCGTCGATGACCAGCGCGCGCTTCCAGCCGAGATCCTTGACCTGGCGGGCCAGCGTCTTGGTCTTGCCGTCGCTGGCCGCGTCCTCGATCACCACGAGCTCGCCAGCCTGCGCCTTGGCGCTGAGGGCGTGCCTGAGGCCAAGCTGGCGCACCTTCTTGGGCAGGTCATGCGCATGGCTGCGCGGCGTCGGGCCCTTGTAGATGCCCCCCTTGCGGAAGATCGGCGCGTTGCGGTCGCCGTGGCGGGCACCGCCGGTACCCTTCTGGCGATAGATCTTCTTGCTGGAGTAGCTGGTCTCCGACCGGGTCTTGACCTTGTGGGTCCCGGCCTGCGCCTTGTTGCGCTGCCAACGGACGACGCGGTGCAGGATGTCGGAACGGGGCTCCAGGCCGAAGATGTCTTCGCCCAGATCGACCGAGCCGGCCTTGCCGCCGTCCAGTTTGATCACGTCGAGTTTCATTCCTCGCTGTCCTTCTTCTCGGCCTCGATTTCGGCCTCGGCCTCCTTGAGCGCGGCGTCCTCGGCGGCGGCCTGCTCCTCGGCGAGGCGCTTGGCTTCGGCTTCTTCCTCGGCGGCGGCCTGGGCGGCGGCTTCCTCGGCGGCGCGGGCCGCCTCTTCAGCCGCCGATTTCAGCGCGGCGGGGAGGATGGCGCTCTCCGGGAACGGCTTCTTCACCGCATCCTTGATGGTCACCCAGCCGCCTTTCGAGCCCGGAACGGCACCCTTGATCATGATCAGGCCGCGCTCGGCATCGGTGCGCACCACCTGCAGGTTCTGCGTGGTGACGCGGGCAGCCCCCATGTGGCCGGCCATCTTCTTGCCCTTGAACACCTTTCCGGGGTCCTGGCACTGGCCGGTGGAGCCGTGGCTGCGGTGGCTGATCGAGACACCGTGCGTGGCCTCGAGCCCGCGGAAATTGTGCCGCTTCATGCCACCGGCAAAACCCTTGCCGATCGAGGTGCCCGACACGTCGACGAACTGACCCTCGAAGTAATGGTCGGCGGTGATCTCCTCGCCGACCCCGATCAGGTTCTCGGGCGCGACGCGGAATTCCGCGACGCGGCGCTTGGGCTCGACCTTGGCGGTGGCGAAGTGCCCGCGCATCGCCTGGCTCGTGCGCTTGGCCTTGGCCGCGCCGGCACCGAGCTGGACGGCCGAGTAGCCGTGTTTCTCAGGGGTGCGCTGCGCCACCACCTGAAGCTTGTCAAGTTGCAGGACAGTCACCGGCACCTGCCGCCCGTCCTCCATGAACAGCCGGGTCATCCCGACCTTTTTCGCGATCACACCAGAGCGCAACATCACCTTGCCCTCCTCAAACCGAAATCTGCACGTCCACGCCGGCCGCGAGGTCGAGCTTCATCAGCGCGTCCACGGTCTGCGGAGTGGGATCGACGATGTCGAGAAGCCGCTTGTGGGTGCGGATCTCGAACTGGTCGCGGGATTTCTTGTTCACGTGGGGGCCACGCAGAACGGTGTATTTCTCGATCTTGTTCGGCAGGGGGATCGGTCCGCGCACCTGCGCGCCGGTCCGCTTGGCGGTGTTGACGATTTCCTGCGTGCTGGCATCCAGTACGCGGTAGTCGAACGCCTTGAGCCGAATGCGAATGTTTTGGCCTTGCATTGGTCTAGCCTTTCGCGGCTTTGGAGTTGATAGGAGGAAGGCCGGACCGTCCGGCCTCCCTCGTCGAACCCTAGGGCAGATTACTCGATGATCTTGCTGACGACGCCTGCGCCGACGGTGCGGCCGCCTTCGCGGATGGCGAAGCGCAGGCCGTCTTCCATGGCGATGGGGGCGATCAGCTCGACGGCGAACTTCAGGTTGTCGCCGGGCATCACCATCTC